>NZ_QHHV01000075.1:0-48648 GCF_003947245.1 Actinoplanes sp. ATCC 53533
AGGAAGAGGAAGTCGACATAGTCGACGATCTCGCTGAGCACCGCGATGCGGGTCTGCGCCAGCGGCGCCACCGCGGCGAACACGCCGGAGTCGAAGGCGGCCGGCTCCCACGGCGGTGCCGGGATCGTGTCGGTGCCGCCCAGCCACGGCGCGCACACCGCGGCGAACTCCTCGGAGTCCAGGGCGCGGATGTAGTCGCCGTTGAACGCCCGCAGCTTCTTCACGTCGAAGAACGCGGGGGAGTGGCTGACCTCGGGGAGCTTGAACTCCTCCTCGACGACCGACCACGGCACGATCTCGCGGTCGCCGGAGGGCGCCCAGCCGAGCAGCATCAGGTAGTTGCGCATGGCGGCGGCGAGATAGCCCTCGTCGCGGTACGACTCCAGCGCCACCTTGTCGCGCCGCTTGGAAAGCTTTTGCCGCTTCTCGTTGACGATGACCGGCACGTGCCCCCACACCGGCGGCTTGACCCCCAGCGCCTCCCAGAGCAGCTGCTGCTTCGGGGTGTTGGGCAGGTGCTCCTCGGCGCGGATGACGTGGGTGATCCCCATGGTCATGTCGTCCACGACGTTGGCCAGCAGGAAGACGGCCGAGCCGTCGCTGCGGGCGATGACGAAGTCCTCGAGCAGTTTGTTCTCGAAGGTGGGCTCGCCGCGGACCATGTCGACGACGACGGTCTCGCCCTCGTCCGGGGTGCGGAAGCGCAGCGCCCGGCCCTCGCCGGGGCCCAGCGCGCGGTCCCGGCAGAAGCCGTCGTAGCCGGTGTGGGTGTTGCCGGTCCGGGCGATGACCTCGTCGCGGGTGCAACCGCAGTAGTAGGCGCGGCCCTCGCCGTAGAGGCGGGTCGCGGCGGCGGTGTGCTCACCGGCGTACGTCGACTGGAAGTAGGGGCCCTCGTAGGAGCCGCGCTCGATGCCGATCCAGTCGAGCGCCGAGAGGATGCCCTCCGTCCATTCCGGGCGGTTGCGGGCGGCGTCGGTGTCCTCGATGCGCAGGACGAAGACGCCCCCGTTCTGCTGGGCGAAGATCCAGTTTTGCAGCGCCGAGCGGGCGCCGCCAACGTGGAACATTCCGGTCGGAGAAGGGGCGAAGCGTACGCGTACTGTCACCCGACCAGCCTACGGCGCGTGTCGAGGGCCTTGTCGTCGACCTTTTATCACGTCTTGATACCTGCCCGGCTCAGACCGTGAAGCGTCCGACCAGCTCGGTCAGCCGCCGGGCCGTCCCGTTGAGCTCGTCGGCCGCCTGGTGGGAGGCCGTCACGGAGGAACGGGTGCTGTCCACCGCGCCGCTGACCGCGGTGATGCCGACCGCGATGTCCTGGCTGCCGGTCGCCACCTCGCTGATGTTGCGGGCCATCTCCGCGGTCGTGGCGGCCTGCTCCTCCACCGCCGCCGCGATCGCCGTCTGGTAGTCGTTGACCTGGGCGATGATGGCGGTGATCGCGTTGATCGCGTCGACCGCGCGGGCGGTGTCACCCTCGATCGCCGCGACCCGGGCCGTGACGTCGTCGGTCGCCCGGGCGGTCTCCTGGGCCAGCTCCTTGACCTCCCCGGCCACCACCGCGAAGCCCTTGCCGAGGTCGCCCGCGCGGGCCGCCTCGATGGTGGCGTTCAGCGCCAGCAGGTTGGTCTGCTCGGCGATGCTGGCGATCAGCCGCACCACGTCGCTGATCTTGGTGGTGGAGAGCCGCAGCTCGCCGATCACGCTGGTGGCCGTCTCGGTCAGCCCGACGCCGTCCCGGCCGGCCCGCGCGGCGTCCTGGGCGTTGCCGGAGATCTCGCCGATCGACGCGCCCATCTCCTCCGCGCCGGCCGCGACCGTCTGCACGACCTGGCTGATGCCCGCGGCGGCCACGCTGGCCGCACCGGCCTGACCGGACGCGTCCTGGGCGGACGCGGCCAGCTCGGTGCCCGTCGCGGCGACCTGCGCGGCGGAGCGGGAGACACCGCCCGAGGCGCCGGTGACCTCGACGATCACCCCGCGCA
Organism: Actinoplanes sp. ATCC 53533; assembly: GCF_003947245.1. Classification (NCBI taxonomy): domain Bacteria; kingdom Bacillati; phylum Actinomycetota; class Actinomycetes; order Micromonosporales; family Micromonosporaceae; genus Actinoplanes; species Actinoplanes sp. ATCC 53533. Next base: position 1,989 of record NZ_QHHV01000075.1, read on the forward strand.
GTTCGGCGACGGCGGTGTTCAGGGCGGTGCCGGCCCGGCCGATCTCGTCCTGGCCGCTCGGCGGGACCGCCACCGTCAGGTCCCGCCCGGCGAGCCGGGTCAGCGCCGCGGTCAGCACGCTGAGCCGCCCCGAGATCCGGCGGGCCTGCCAGCTCGCGATCACGCCGCAGGCCAGGGCCAGCAGCACCGCGGCGATCAGGAACGCGTTCAGCATGTTCCGGCGGCCGTCGTTGACCGCGTTGGTCGCGCCGGCCGCGTCGGCGTCGTAACCGCCGACGGCGATCGCCCACGAGTACGGCGCGTAGTAGGCGACGGTCGTGGTGGTGGCACCCGCGGGAGCGCCGGCCGCGCCCGGCAACTGGTACGTGGTCCGCCACGTGCCGCCGTCCGTGAGCTGCGGAGCCTGCGCGACGATCTGCTCGACGTACTTGGTGCCGGCCGCGTCGGTGACGGTCAGATCGGTGGTCCCGGTGGCGCCGTCGAGGCTGGAGGCGATGACCCGGCCGGTGTCCGTCTTCCCGGTGCTGTAGACGGTCACCCAGCCGTTCTCGCGGACCGGCGTCGCGGCGATCGCGTCGGTGAGACTCTTCAGCGCGGTCGCCTGCGGCACGCCGACGTAGAGCGCGCCGATCACCTTCCCCGAGGAGTCCTTGATCGGGTCGTAGGCGGTGACGTACCAGGTGTCGACCACCTGCGCGACGCCCCGGTACGGCTTACCGGCCTTGATGGACGCGGCCACCGCGTTCGGCTTGCCGTCGACGGTGAGCGCCGGGATGTACGTACCGATCGCGCGGTTGCCGGTCTTGTTGGGCACGTTCGTCGCGGTCCGGATCAGGTTGCCCGCGTCGTCCATCCGCTGGAAGACGGTGACCGTGCCGCCGATCAGCGACTTCACGTCGTCGACGAACGGCGTCGCGGTCTTCATGTCGGAGTTCTGCCCGAGCCACTGCCCGTTGACGGCCAACCGCGGCAGCGTCACCGTCGACTTCGCCTGGGTCAGCTGGTTGATGGCCGTCCAGGTGGCGGTCTGCTTCTGCTGCTGCAGCCCGCCCCGTTGGGTGAGCAGCCCGAACGCGGTCTGCATGTTGCCGGCGACGCCGCCCTGCACCTCGCTGCCGACCGAGCCGACCAGCCGGGCCACGCCGGCGGTGGTCTGGTCCAGATCCTTCGCGTTCAGCTGCGCCACCTGGGCGCTGGTCTTGTCGGCGAACGCGTCGCTCTGCCAGGCGCCGACTCCGACGAGGACAGCGGCCGTGCCGACCACCCCTCCCAGACCGAGCGCGAGCAGTTTGTGGCTGATCTGGAACCCCATGTCCGGCCGTTCGGCACTATCCGGACATATCTGAGCCGTAAGCCGCAGAAAAATGGGGAAGCCGGCCGGCTTCCCCATTTCTCGTCGGTGTCAGCGTCAGCTGTCGCCGCCGGTCTCGCCCACCGGGGCGGCCGCGACGTCGTCGATCGCGTACTTCTTCGCGGCCTCGGCCGGCACGTGCGCTGGCACCTTGCCGCGCAGCGCGAGCTGGCGCAGCGTGGCCACCGCGATCGACTCCGCGTCCACGTGGAAGTGGCGGCGCAGGGCGTGCCGGGTGTCGCTCATGCCGAAGCCGTCCGTGCCCAGCGACGTGTAGTCGTTCGGCACCCAGCGGCTGATCAGGTCGGGCACGGCCCGCATCCAGTCGCTGACCGCGACGACCGGGCCCTCGGTGCCCTCCAGCTTGGTCTGGATGTACGGCTTGCGCAGCTGCTCACCGAGATTGAGCAGGTTGTGCTCCTCGGTCTCCACGGCGTCGCGGCGCAGCTCCGTCCAGGACGTCACCGACCACACGTCCGCGCCCACGCCCCAGTCCTGGGCGAGCAGCCGCTGGGCCTTGAGGGCCCACTGCATGCCCATGCCGGAGGCGAGGAGCTGGGCCTTGGGTCCGGTCGTCTCGGGCGCCGCCGCATAGCGGTAGATGCCCTTGAGCAGGCCCTCGACGTCGACCTCGGCCGGCTCGACCGGCTGCAGGATCGGCTCGTTGTAGATGGTCAGGTAGTAGAAGACGTTCTCCTGGTGCTCGCCGTACATCCGGTGCAGGCCGTTCTCGACGATGTGCGCGATCTCGAACGCGAACGCCGGGTCGTACGCCACCACGGCCGGGTTGGTCGCCGCGATCAGCAGCGAGTGCCCGTCCTCGTGCTGCAGGCCCTCGCCGTTGAGCGTGGTGCGCCCGGCGGTCGCGCCGAGCAGGAAGCCGCGGGTCATCTGGTCCGCCGCCGCCCACAGCTCGTCGGCTGTGCGCTGGAAGCCGAACATCGAGTAGAAGATGTACAGCGGGATCATCGGCTCGTCGTGCGTGGCGTACGAGGTGCCGGCCGCGATGAAGCTGGCGGTCGAGCCGGCCTCGTTGATGCCCTCGTGCAGGATCTGCCCGCTCGTCGACTCCTTGTACGACAGGAAGAGCTCGCGGTCGACCGAGGTGTAGGTCTGGCCGTGCGGCGAGTAGATCTTCTTGGTCGGGAAGAGCGAGTCCATGCCGAAGGTGCGCGCCTCGTCCGGGATGATCGGCACCCAGCGCTCCCCGAACGCCTTGTCGCGCATCAGGTCCTTGAGCAGCCGGACGAAGGCCATCGTGGTGGCGACCTTCTGCTTGCCCGAGCCGCGCTTGATGTCGCCGAAGGTCTTGGACTCCGGGATCGCCAGCGACTTGTGCTTGGTGCGCCGGCTCGGCACGAAGCCGCCCAGCTCCTTGCGGCGCTGGAGCATGTACTGCATCTCGTCGGACTTCGCACCGGGGTGGAAGTACGGCGGGAGGTAGGGATTCTCCTCCAGCTGCTTGTCCGGGATGTCCAGATAGAGCCGGTCCCGGAACTGCTTGAGGTCGTCCAGGGTCAGCTTCTTCATCTGGTGCGTGGCGTTGCGGGCCTCGAAGTGTGAGCCCAGCGTCCAGCCCTTGACGGTCTTGGCCAGGATCACCGTCGGCTGGCCGGTGTGCTCGGTGGCCGCCTTGTACGCCGCGTACAGCTTCTTGTAGTCGTGGCCGCCGCGCTTGAGGTTCCAGATCTGGTCGTCGGTCATGCCCTCGACCAGCTTGCGGGTGCGCGGGTCGCGGCCGAAGAAGTTCTCCCGGACGTACGCGCCGGACTCGCCCTTGTATGTCTGGTAGTCGCCGTCCGGCGTGACGTTCATGAGGTTGACCAGGGCGCCGTCGCCGTCGGCGTGTAGCAGCGAGTCCCACTCGCGGCCCCAGACGACCTTGATGACGTTCCAGCCGGCGCCGCGGAAGAACGACTCCAGCTCCTGGATGATCTTGCCGTTGCCGCGCACCGGGCCGTCGAGACGCTGCAGGTTGCAGTTGATCACGAAGGTCAGGTTGTCGAGCTCCTCGCGGGCCGCCACGCCGATCGCGCCGAGCGACTCGACCTCGTCCATCTCGCCGTCGCCGAGGAACGCCCAGACGTGCTGCTGGCTGGTGTCCTTGATGCCGCGGTTGTGCAGATAGCGGTTGTAGCGGGCCTGGTAGATCGCGTTCAGCGGGCCGAGGCCCATGCTGACCGTCGGGAACTCCCAGAAGTTGTTCATCAGCCGGGGGTGCGGATATGACGGGAGGCTGCCGCCACCGTTCGCGGCCTTGTGGCTGAGCTCCTGGCGGAAGCCGTCCAGGTCGTTCTCCGAGAGCCGGCCCTCGAGGTACGCGCGGGCGTACATGCCCGGCGAGGCGTGGCCCTGGAAGAAGATGTGGTCGCCGCCGCCCGGGTGCTCCTTGCCGCGGAAGAAGTGGTTCATGCCGACCTCGTAGAGGCTGGCCGACGAGGCGTAGGTCGAGATGTGCCCGCCGACGCCGATCTCGGGCCGCTGCGCGCGGTGCACCAGCATCGCGGCGTTCCAGCGGATGTACGCCCGGATCCGGCGCTCGACGAACTCGTCACCCGGGAACCAGGGCTCCTGCTCGGGCGAGATCGTGTTGATGTAGTCCGTCGAGGTCAGCGGTGGGACACCGACCTGTCGCTCCCGGGCCCGTTCGAGCAGGCGCAACATCACGTAGCGGGCGCGCTTGGCGCCGCCTTCGTCGATGACTCCGTCGAGCGACTCGACCCACTCGCTGGTTTCCTCGGGGTCGATGTCCGGAAGCTGGCTCGGCAGGCCGTCGCTGATCACCGGGCGCTTGCGCTCCGTGGCCACAGGCATTCCTCTAGGTCGGTGTCGGACCGTGCGAACCATTGTGTGAATCGCACGGGAATAGCTCCATCCTGCCCCCTGCCGGTGTCTGTCGTCACGCCTACCGTCCGGGTACGCGACGCGCGACACACGTACTGAGCAGTAACTTCGGGTTAACCCCCGAGAAAGCTGAACCGGACCTGCCGCGTCGGGTTGTCGCCGTTGGGGTCGACGAGACAGATCGACTGCCAGGTGCCGAGCTGGATGCGCCCGTCCAGGACCGGCAGGGACGCATACGGCGGGATCCAGGCGGGCAGCACGTGGTCGCGCCCGTGCCCCCGCGAGCCGTGCCGGTGCTGCCACTTGTCCTCGGTGGGCAGCAGCTCGTCGATGGCCGTGAGCAGGTCCTCGTCCGAGCCGGCGCCGGTCTCGATGATGGCCACCCCGGCGGTGGCGTGCGGGACGAAGACGTGCAGCAGGCCGTCGCCGCGCCCGCTGACGAACTGCTCGGCCTCGCCCGTGATGTCCCGGACGACCGGCCGGTCCCCGGTCCGGACGGTGATCACCGTGGTGTCCATGTCGGGGGAGTCTGCCATTCGGGTCTGGACCTCAGGTGTGGAGGTCGAGCACGAGGAACACGAGGCCCACGATCAGATACCAGATTCCGCACTGGCCGAGCCGGCCCACCACCGCCATGCCCCCAGCTCAGCAGCTGCTCACCGGGCCGCGCAGCCGTTCGGCCCGCGGTCACCCGGCGATGTCGCGGCGGGCGAACAGGTAGGTGCCGGCGGCGGCGAGCACCAGCGTCGTGCCGGCCAGGGCCAGCGTCCCCGGCCACTGCAGGCCGTTGGTGAGCGGATCGCCGCCGAGGTACCAGTGGAACGGCGAGAGCGACCTCGTCCACTCCAGCGCGGCGACCTGCGGGAACACGCTGTTCGCCAGGTAGGCCAGCACCGCGGCGCCGGCGCTGGCGCCCAGCGCGGCGGCCCGGCGGCCGGTCGCCGCACCGACGGCGAAGGCCAGCGCGGCGAACAGGGCGCCGAACAGCGCCAGCTGGGCGTTGATCGCCAGGAACCCGCCGACGGAGACCGCGTCCAGCTCGAACGGGGCCCGCGTCGCCACCATCACCGTGAACAGCACCACCGCGACCACCGCCATCTCGGTCAGCACCGCGCCGAGCCGCTGCAGCGCCAGCCGGCGCCGGCTCACCGGGTGCGCCAGCACCAGCTCCAGCGTCCCCGCCTCCTCGTCGCCGGCGATGCCGCGCGCCCCCGCGGCGATCATGAAGACCGCCACCAGCAGCGGCACCAGCAGCCCGTAGACCGTGCCGCCCAGGTAACCCTGCGCCGTGCCCAGGTCCTCGGCGTTGAAGGCCGCCAGCACGTCCTGGGGGTATGCCGCGAGCGCGCCGGCCATCTCCGGCGAGCTGACGGTGGGCCAGAACGCCGCGTACATCAGGGCCACCGCCGCGATCGCACCCGTCCAGCCCGGCAGCGACCGCCGGGCGTCCCAGAGCGCCTTCGGATAGACGTCACGCAGCAACATGGTCGGCCTCCGGCGGCGCGTAGTAGTGGAAGAAGATCTCCTCGAGGTCCGGCTCCTCGCAGAGCAGATCCCGGACCGTGTACCGGGACGCGGCCTTGACCAGCTCGTCGGTGTGCCCGGCCAGCCGCCCGCGCAGGGTGGTGCCGGCCACGGTCAGGCCGGTGAAGCCCGGCACCCGGGCGAAGTCGGCCACCTCGAACGCGCTGTCGAAGGTCAGGGTCACGCTGCGGACGGCATGCGCGCGCAGCGACTCCACGCTCTCCACGGCGATCAGCCGGCCGTCGCGGATGATGCCGACCCGGTCGGCGGTCTGCTGTACCTCGCTCATCACGTGCGACGACATGAAGACCGTCGCGCCGCCGGCCCGGGCCTCCCGCACCAGGTGCACGAACTCCTGCTGCAGGAACGGGTCCAGCCCGCTGGTCGGCTCGTCGAGCACGAGCAGCTCGGGGGAGTGCATGAACGCCTGGACGATCCCGGCCTTCTGCCGGTTGCCCTTGGACAGGCCGCGGATCTGCCGATCCAGGTCCAGGCCCAGGCGCTCGGCCAGCTCGGCGATCCGCGCGGCCGGGACGCCGCCTCGCAGGTTGCCCAGGTACGTGAGCAACTGCCGGGCCGTCTGCCGGCCGTCCACGATGAAGTCGCCGGCCAGGTAGCCGATCCGCCGGCGCAGCGTCACGCCGTCGGCGCGTGGATCGAGGCCCAGCACGCGCACGGTGCCGGCGGTGGGGCGGATCAGGTCCAGCAGGATGCGGATGGTGGTCGACTTGCCGGCGCCGTTGGGGCCCAGGTAGCCGTACACCTCGCCGGTTTTGACCTCGAGGTCGAGGCCGGCGAGGCCGCGGCTGCCGCGGCCGTAGGTCTTGATCAGATCCTGGGTGGAGATGGCCGGGTCAGCCATCGGACCGTCCTCTCTGTTCGTCCTGGAAACGCTGGATGAGCTTGGGCAACTCGGTCTCGATGAAGGCGTAGAAATCTCGGGTGGTGCGGAGCCGCTCGGCGCCGGGCGCGGCCTCGCCGCCCAGCACGTCCAGGCCGCGCTCCATCAGCACGCGAAACTGGGTGAACTTCTCCGAGCTCGCGGCCTGCATCATCGCGTCGGGGGCCATCTCGAAGAAGGAGCCGCGGCGCCCGGGCATGGCCACCCGCCGGACCATGCCGCCGGCCTGCAACGTGCGCAGGCCGGCGCTGACCGAGCCCTTGGAGAGCCCGAGGGCGGCGACCAGTTCCGCGCCGCTCTGCGCGGCCGGGGTGCAGATCAGCAACCAGCCCAGCAGCTTCCCGTACGCCTGGGGCATGCCCATGCCGGCCAGCACGACGCCGGCCTCCTCGGCATAGCGGCGCTCGGCGCTGAGGTCCATCGTGCTCCCTTGAAAAATCCAACGTTCAGTACCTTCTGAACATTGAAGCTAGACCGTGGGGGCATCGGTGGCAAGTGGACTTCCGGCAGAGTGTCCGACGGCACTCACGTGCGGTGGCGGCGGCGGCGATGGTCGGCAATGCTGGGTCGCGTGACCACCCCGCAGAACCTCGACGAGCGCTTCCGCGACGCCGTCTCGGCCCTGCAGCCGAGCGACCGCCGGCCGGCGCCCGACGAACCGGTGCGCGACGGCTCCGCCCTCACCGGGATCCGTGCCCGGGAGCTCTTCGACGCCCAGCTCACCAGCAGACATCTCGACCTGGCGGCGCGCTGGCTGCGCAGCTTCAACGAGGGCTTCTACACGATCGGCTCGTCCGGCCACGAGGGAAACGCGGCGGTGGCCGCCGCCCTGCGCCCGGACGACCCGGCGCTGCTGCACTACCGGTCCGGCGGGTTCTACTGTGCCCGCGCCCAGCAGGCCGGCGCCGACGGTGACGACGACGCCCGCAAGGATCCGCTGGTCGAGGCCGCGCGGGACGTGCTGCGCGGGGTGGTGGCCGCCGCCACCGAGCCCATCGCCGGCGGCCGGCACAAGGTCTTCGGCCGTGCCGACCTGCAGATCATCCCGACCACCTCGACCATCGCCTCGCACCTGCCCCGGGCCGTCGGCCTCGCCTTCGGCCTCGCCTTCGGCCTCGCCCGCGGCACCCAGACCCCCTGGCCGGCCGACGCGCTCGCGGTGGCGTCCTTCGGCGACGCCTCGGTCAATCACGCGACCGCGACCGCGGCCTTCAACACCGCCGGCTGGTACGACCACGTCGGCCAGCGGCTGCCGCTGCTGCTGGTCTGCGAGGACAACGGGTACGGCATCAGCGTCCCGTCGCCCGCCGGCTGGACGGCCGAGACGCTGCGCGCCCGCCCGGGCCTGCGCTACTTCGCCGCCGACGGCTGCGACCTGGCCGCCACCTACGACGCCGCCCGCGAGGCCGCCGACTGGGTGCGCGAGCAGCGCCGCCCGGCCGTGTTGCATCTCACCATGGTCCGGCTCATGGGCCACGCCGGCGCCGACGCCGAGGTGGCCTACCGCCCGGCCGACGAGATCGCCCGCGACCTGGAACGCGACCCGCTGGTCGGCACCGCCCGGCTGCTCATCGAGGGCGGCTTCGCGGGCGTGGACGAGCTGATCACCCGCTACGACGAGGTCGGCTGGCAGGTCCGCAAGGTGGCCGAGGAGGTGCTCAACGAGCCGAAGCTGACGAGCGCGGCCGAGGTCATGGCGCCGCTGGCCCCGCGCCGCCCGCTGCGCACGGCCCGGGTCATCGCCGACGCCGCCACCCGGGCCGGCGGTCCCGGCTCGGCTGCCCGGCTGCAGGCCTTCGGCGGCCGGCTGCCCGAGCGCGGCAACCCGCTCACCCTGGCGCAGACCATCAACGCCACCCTCACCGACGCCCTGCTCACCGTCCCGGGCGCGATCCTGTTCGGCGAGGACGTGGCCGTCAAGGGCGGCGTCTACGGCGTCACGAAGAACCTGCGGGACAGGTTCGGTGCCGACCGGGTCTTCGACACCCTGCTCGACGAGACCTCCGTGCTGGGCCTCGGGCTGGGCGCGGGGCTGGCGGGCATGCTCCCGATCCCGGAGATCCAATATCTGGCCTATCTGCACAACGCCGAGGACCAGTTGCGCGGCGAGGCGGCCACGATGGGGTTCTTCTCCCAGGGCGCCTTCCGCAACCCGATGGTCGTCCGGGTCGCCGGCCTGGCCTACCAGCAGAGCTTCGGGGGCCACTTCCACAACGACAACTCGGTGGCCGTGCTGCGCGACGTACCGGGGCTGGTCCTGGCGGTGCCCGCCCGGGCCGCGGACGCCGCGCCGATGCTGCGGGCCTGCCTGGCCGCCGCCGCGGCCGACGGCAGCGTCTGCGTCTTCCTGGAGCCGATCGCGCTCTACCACACCCGGGACCTGTACGAGCCGGGCGACAACGAATGGCTGGCGCCCTACGAGGGCCCGAAGGAGTGGGCGAGCGGGCACACGCCGATCGGGCGCGCCCGGATGTACCCGATCGGGTCAGCCGACAATTTGACCATTATCACCTTCGGCAACGGGGTGCCGATGTCGCTGCGGGTGGCAGCCCGGCTCGCGGCCGAGGGGTACGGCTCCCGGGTGGTGGACCTGCGCTGGCTGTCCCCGCTGCCCGCAGCCGACCTGGTCAGGGAGGCGGCGGCGACCGGACGGGTGCTGATCGTGGACGAGACCCGGCGCTCCGGCGGGGTCGGCGAGGGCATTCTGGCGGCTCTGGTGGACGGCGGATTCGTCGGCGCGGCCCGCCGGATAGCCGCCGCGGACTCGTTCGTTCCGCTCGGTCCGGCAGCACAACAGGTCCTGATCGGGGAAGATGCCATCACACAGGGTGCCTACGCGCTGTTGGCGCGGTAAATTGCCACACACTCGGTGTGCCACTTGCGCGCAGAGCCACAACTGTGTGGACTACCCAGACCGGGGCCGGCACTCGGCCCTACCCGGAACAAGGAGGCATTCGACAGTGAGCGCGACCGCTGGTCAGGCCGACGGCGTACGTAGCCCGGCGGACCGGTTCGGGATCGAACCGGACATGGTGGTCATGGAGATGGGCTACGACGACGATGTCGACGAAGACCTCCGTGACGCCCTGGCCGAACGTTGTGGGGAGTTGGAAGACGAGGACACCGATGAGGTGGTCGACGCGGTACTGCTCTGGTATCGCGATGGCGACGGTGACCTGTTCGACCTGCTCACCAATGCTTTGGGGCCACTGGCAGACACCGGAGTGGTGTGGCTGCTGACTCCGAAGGCCGGCCGCGACGGCCACGTCGAGCCGAGTGAGGTCAGCGAGTCCGCGCAGACCGCCGGCCTTCAGCAGACCTCCACGGTGAACGCGGGCAAGGACTGGACGGCCGCAAGGCTGGTCTCACCCCGCGGCACGAAGAAGAAGTAGCTTCGGCGCTTCTGCCGGCCGGCGCCCCACGACGGGCGACCGGCCATTCGACGTGGCCTCGGCTATCGTGATCCCATGCCGATCGAGGTAGGGGCGCAGGCGCCGAACTTCACCCTCAAGGACCAGAACAACCAGGAGGTCGCACTCGCGGACTTCAAGGGACGCAAGGCGGTCCTGCTGGTGTTCTACCCGCTGGCCTTCAGCGGCACCTGCCAGGGCGAGCTGGCGGAGATCCGCGACAACCTCCCCGAGTATGCGAACGACTACGTCCAGGTGCTGACGGTGAGCGTGGACTCGGCATACAGCCACAAGATCTGGGCGGAACGCGAGGGCTACAACTTCCCACTGCTGGCCGACTTCTGGCCGCACGGCGCGGTGGCCCAGGCCTACGGGGTCTTCAACGACACCAGGGGCTTCGCCGACCGCGGCACGTTCGTGATCGACAAGCAGGGCGTGGTCCGCTACGCCCACACGCAGGGCCCGGGCGAGGCACGAGACCAGAAGACCTGGCGGGACACCCTGAAGGAGACGATCTTCTAACGCCTCCGTTAGGATGGTCACTCCGGTTGCCGCGGAACCGGGCGCGTAGCTCAGCGGGAGAGCACTCGCCTTACAAGCGAGGGGTCGCAGGTTCGAAACCTGCCGCGCCCACACATCCCCACCAGCCCGAACAGTGGGCATCAAGATCACCGGTGCCGCTGCCGTCTCAGTTGTCCGTCGCGGGGCCTTCCATAGCAGACCTCAACCTGTTGCGCGACGCCAGCGACCAACTCGGCGGTGACGTGCTGGTAACGGGTCGTCATCGACATCTGTGACGAGCCCATCACCTCCATGACGGCCCGCCTCGGCACGCCCAGAACGGCCGGCTACTCGGTTACGCCGAGTGCTCGAGGTGGTGCGGAGGCGACTTTGATCAACGCCTGTCAGCGTCCAGCCGGTATACCGAGTTCTAGGAATACCTGCGCGGATCTTGATCGGGAAGGCTGGTCGGCGGATCCCCACCGCGATCACCGACGAAAGGAAGATCATGCGCTTCTCCCGAGTGGTCGGGCTGGCAGTAGCTTTCGGGCTGGCTGCGACAGCTCTCCCGGCCGCACCCGCGGCCGCGGCCGCGACGCCCAAATGCACCCTCACCATCGGTGCGGCGTACCCGCCCTATCAGGACTACTTCCTGCTGCACGTCGGCTGCACGGCGGGAAACGTCGTTAGCTTCTCGGTGCACGGTTCCGACCTGTGGGACGACGACTGGCTCTTCACCCAACGCGACGGATACGAGATCATCGTCGACGGGGGCAAGCTCAACGAGGACCCCGGCGCTGGGGACGAGATCTATGCCAAGGCGACCGTCCGGCTGCCTGACGGCAGCACGCTCAACGTGGGGACCAACAAAGTCCACGGCCGGTGGGGCTGAGGTAGGCGACCCCCGGGCACGTCGCAAGGCTCCTCCTTCGTCCTCCGGTCACGCCAGATGAGCCCGCTGTCCGTGCCGCGCACCTGGACGAACGTTCGAAACCTGCCGCGCCAACCAACCGCCCCTCACCTGCATGACGGCCTGCGCTCCTGCTGGGGGAGGAGCGCAGGCGGCCGACCCCGGCTTGCGAGAAACGGGGAAGCGGACCGGGGTCGACGTCTTCGAGGTCAGTCAGCTGGGTGCTGTGCGGGCGGCCGCTCGTAGCCCAGTTGGCCCATGCCGTCCGCGGCGGGCACAAGGCGCCAGTGTGCGGGCCATACATCGCGCCGATCGTTGCGCGGTGTCACTTGGCTGCGACCGAGCTCAGGCCTGTTGGCGAAGGTCGTCTTGTCGAACCTGACGTCGTCGGTGAAGCTCGTCTTGTCGAACCTCGCGTCTTTGGTGAAGGTCGCCTCGATGAACACCGCGACGCCGGTGAAGGTTGCCTCGATGAATACCGCGTTGCCGGTGAAGGTCGCGTCGTTGAATCTCGCGGCGCCGGTGAAGGTCGTCTTGTCGAACCTCGCGTCGCCGGTGAAGGTCGCGTCGTTGAACCACGTGGCGCCGGTGAAGGTCGTCTTGTCGAAGACCGCGTCGCCGGTGAAGGTCGCCTTATCGAACGCCGCGTCGCCGGTGAAGGTCGCCTTATCGAACGCCGCGTCGCCGGTGAAGGTCGCCTTGGTGAACCACGAGTCGCCGGCGAAGGTCGCCTCGATGAACACCGCGACGCCGGTGAAGGTCGTCTCGCCGAACGCCGCGTCGCCGGTGAAGGTGGTCTCGTCGAACGCCGCGTTGCCGGTGAAGGTCGCCTTGTCGAACGCCGCGTCGCGCACGCGGCAGCGGGACATCCTCCAGTCGACCAGCGTCGCGCCGGTCAGGTCGATGTCGGTGTCGGGCCAGAACGGCTGTTGCGGGTCCGGCTTCAGGACGTGAGCCTGTTGCGGCTCGACGCCGGTCGGCAGGGTGAGGTGCGTGCGGATGATCCGCTGGGCCGTGAGCCGGACCTGCAGTTCTTGGTGGGCGTCTCGGCCTCCGTCGGGCGCCGGCCTGGCCTGATTCAGCGGTGGGTCCGTGAGCGGTGCCGTACTCGAATCAGTTGGCCGGTCAGCGGTTCTCTCGGCAGGGGGTGTGTAGGGCATGCGGAGGTAGGCGCAGAGAACGTCGACGATCGTCTGTCGCTGCCACACGTTGTTCTGCGCCACCCTTTCCAGCGCGTACAGGCCGCCGAGGCGCACAGCCGCGTCGGCGTGCCCTATCTGTTCGACGGCTTTGGTGTAGAGATCAGTGACGCGGCGTTGGGCTGCGTCGAATTCGGTGTGCGCCTGAGCTTCTTCGATCTTCCGCTGGGCGTGTTCGGTGTGTTGCTGGCGCCGTACCCCGAGGAGTAGAGCGGCGGCGGCACCGCCGGCGGCGAAGATGCCGAGGCCGTACTTGATGGCATCGATCTGCAATTTGGCCCGGTCGGCGGTGGGCGAACCGGCGGCGACCCGCAGCATGATCACGAGGGCGATGACGCCCAGCGCGGCGACGACGGTCGCAACCGTCAGCACGCCCGGATAGGACAGCAGCCACGACCCTGCCGCACTTTCAGCCGGCGCGGCAGAACCGCGTCGTGCGCGGCGGAGTGCCACCGCAGCCGCGCCCAGCGCTACCAGGCTGGGCAGGCCCAGTAGGACCAGGGCGGCATGATCGGTCAGGGCTGCCCAGACGGATTGCCATAGCTCCCACCCCCAGGGCCGGACGTCGAGGAGCACAGCAGCTGCGAGCAGTCCCGCCCCTACCGCCAGCCACTGCATCGCAGTCAGTCGTCGCACCATGCACGAATGGTGACCCAGGGCGAGGTGCTTGTCACTCGGGGTGGGTTGCCGCCTGGACATTTGCCATGTTCAGCATCCGGTTAGGACTCTTGGGTCCAGGAGGCGGTGGCGTCGGCGGTCCGGCGGCCGTCGGTGGTCCCGATGTCGGCGAGCTCGTCCGATGGTCCTCCACGACTGAACGCGACCCCGATCGTTGGTTCTGGCGGGCGACGACATGACGCGTCGCGGTCGAACTGCGCCGGCGCTCGGGCGTGCGGCGGTACCAGCCTTGTCGGGGTGAAACGCTTCGCTTCTGAGTCCAAGTGTGGCGTATGTTCGGGCAAGATCATCTACTATTGATCACGTGGGTCGTCCATGTGTTGCGGCGGCCGTTGAGCGGGGGCGAAAGGACAGTGCGTGCCAATCTTCTTGAGTGTCTGCGATCGGGATCTCGGATGAAAGCGACGTGGACCAAGAGCACGTATTCGGTCGCGAATAGTGCTTGCGTCGAGGTGGCGGCGAGCGATGATTTCAGAAAAGTGCTGATGAGGGACTCGAAGGACCCGTACGGCGGGGTCCTCGCTTTCGGTCAGGACGCCTGGATGGCATTCATAGAGGACATCAGGGCCGACCGCCTCGGACGGGTCTGACCTTCCGTTTTCCATCGCGCAGTGACTGAGCCGCCGCGACGCAGAGCCCACCCGCGGCGGCCGCTGCGGCCAGCGTTGTCAGGTGGCGCCGTCGACTCGGGGCCGGCTGCTCGCCGCGGTGGTCATCGACCTTGGGTGGCGCACTGGCCGGCATGGTCGCCGGGGATAGCTGCGCTCTGGCTAGTTCCTCGGAGACAATCGCAATGAATCGGCGGCGCTCTCGCCGGCCACGTGTGCCGATCCAGACACCTTCGATTCTCGCCCACCAGCGTCTCGACACCTCATTTTCAAACATGCCGGCGGTCATGGCACGAAGCTCAGCCTCGTCAATGCCGCCCAGCTCGAAAATAGCCAGCCAGTACATCATGATCAAGTTTAGGAATAGTTCCTGCCGGGCGTGCGGACCCGATGCCGTTTTGGCGTCGAGCACCTCAAGAAATTCTGGATTGTCCAGGGCGAGCCCGATGAGGTCGCGATGATGTTCGCGATCCATTTCGGCCAGCTCTTGCCGCAACTGTCGACGTTGGGCGAGCAGGGACGCCACTACGCCGCAGAGGGCAACCGCCGACAGGATCGCCGAGGCTCCTCCGTATGCCTGGCCGACGTCGGCGAGCTGTCCCCAGGGCAGATCGTCGGATGAGAGGCGAACCATCATCAGCGGCGATATCAGCACCGCGGCGACGGCGGCGAGGAGCCCGCCCGCTATCAGCAATCGCCGTGTCTGCTCACCGTTGAAGGCCGAACGAGCTGTCATGGGGCACCTGCGATCCACGCGGGGGATGAGGGGTCGAGGTCAGCGTGACAACTGCGAGCAACTCATTGGCTACGATGTGTTACCAGTTGGCCGCATGCCGCCAATGCGAATCGCCGTGGTCGATGGGTCTCGACGCCTGCCACGGGCACACTGGTGGGTGAGCGCGTCTCGCCGGCGGAAGGAGCGGTGATGCCGACCAGGAAACCACAGGGCAACGGGCTGGTGCTGGCGCTATTACGCTCCCCGGCGCACCGTCTGCTCAGTGGCATGACGATCGAGCTCAGCTACACCGGTCGGCGCAGCGGCCGTCAGTTCACGCTGCCGGTGCAGTACGCCCGCGAGGGAGAACGGCTGCTCGTGGCGGTGCAAGACCCCGCGGCGAAGGCCTGGTGGCGAAACTTCCGGACTCCGCAGGAGGTCACCGTGCGGCTGCGGGGCAAGCCGCGCCAGGGGACCGCCAGCGTCGTCGGCCCCGATGATCCGGCGTGGGACGAAGACCGCCGACTCTACGAGGCGCGGTGGAAGCGACTCGGTGGCAGAGTGTCCGGACCGATGGTGCAGATCACGCTGCACTAGATCCGCGCCCGGGAGGGAATGGTGGCCGGATCGGCACCTGTCCGTCGGGGGTGGACACCTGGTTGTCTCGTTGCGGCCCAACGGAACCAGGGAAGGACCCCGCCATGCCGATCTTTCGCCGCACCCTCACCGGCGCCCTCCGCAGCCGCGCCGCCGCCGTGCTCGGCGCTGTCGCGCTGGCCACCAGCGGCCTGGTCGGGCTCTCGGCGAGCCCAGCCAGCGCGATCCCGCGGACGAACTACTGCGGCAGCGCGTACGGGTTCCTGAAGTCCTGGCCCATCGGCTGGCGGGGCGAGGTCGGCGGCTACATCGACGTCTACTACAACAGCTCGAACGGCTACAACTGTGTCATCTCCCGCACGAACGACAGCGTGATCAACAGCGCCTGGGACATCGTCGTCGCGGCCCGCAAGAGCGGCGGCACCTGGCAGTCCGACGGCAACAAGCCGGGCCAGAGCTTCACCAAGTACGCGGGGCCGCTCTACGTCTACGCCCCGAGCAGTTGCATCGACCTGACCGGCGGCTTCGACACGTCCGGTGGGGGATCGACCGTCGGCTACGACCGCGTCCACTGCGGCTGACACCCGACGGGCACCGGGCTGGCGGCATGGGAACCACCGCGTTTTCCCGCCGCCGGTCCGGTGCGGCTCGTTCCCCGGGCGGCGGGTCGCCGCCTCGTCCCTGACGCCGCCGACGGTGACGAGTAGCTGGCCGTCGCCGACGGTGACGGGTAGCCGGACGTCGCCTACGGTGACGAGTAGCTGAGGCTTTGCCGCTGGATGCCCCGCAGCATGCGCCGGACCGCCAGGACGTGGCCCCGGCTGCCGATGACCAGGGTGCGGTAGGCCAGGCCGGGCAGCCCGGGAAACTCCGCGTACGAACGGGCGCTCACGCCCGTACCGCCGTCTCGCAGGTCGGTGAGGTCGAAGGTCAGCAGATAGCGGGAGAACCGGTGCCGTCCGCCCAGGCCCAGATGCTGCCGCGGGTGGGATTCCGTCACCGCGAAGCCGCTGGCCGGGACGGCGCCGAGCAGTTTGGCGAGCGGGTTGCCGGTCGGCAGGCCGATGGACGCGTCGGCGTATCGGCAGAGGGCCGTCCATACGACGTCCCGGGGTGCGGCGATCGTGATGCGGTGCTCGTCGATGTATGGCAGGTCGCTCATGAGTGGCCCAACCCATCAGGAACAGGTGCCGGTGAGCCTACCCGGGCGAAGCGTGCCGATCGCCGGGCGCTCGGAATGTGTATAGCGTGGGCTCATGGGTGCGATGAAGGTTCTGTTCATCGGCGGCAGCGGCATCATCAGTTCGGCCTGCTCCCGGCTCGCCGTCGAACGCGGTATCGACCTGTACCTGCTCAAGCGGAGCACAGGTGGTCCCCGCCCGGTGCCCGCGGCCGCGACGGTGCTGCGCGGCGACATCCGCGATCCCGCCTCGGTCAAGGAGGCGCTCGGCGGCGTGGAGTTCGACGCGGTGGTCGACTGGGTGGCGTTCACCCCGCAGCAGGTACAGGCCGATATCGATCTCTTTCGTGACCGCGCGGGTCAATACGTCTTCATCAGCTCGGCGTCGGCCTATCAGACACCGCCGGCGCGGGTTCCGGTCGTGGAATCCACGCCGCTGAGGAATCCGTTCTGGCGGTATTCCCGCGACAAGATCGCCTGCGAGGACCTGCTCGTCGCCGCCTACCGTGCGGAGGGCTTCCCGGCGACGATCGTCCGGCCTTCCCACACGTACGACCGGACGCTCGTGCCGCTCGACGGCGGCTGGACGGCGCTGGCCCGGATGCGCCAGCACAAGGAGGTCGTGGTGCACGGCGACGGGACGTCGTTGTGGACGCTGACCCACCACGAGGACTTCGCGAAGGGCTTCGTGCCGCTGCTGGGCCACCCGCGTACGGTCGGCGAAGCGTTCCACATCACCTCCGACGAGGCGCTGACCTGGAACCAGATCACCGAGAGCCTCGCCGCGGCGCTCGGCGTCACACCCCGCATCGTGCATGTGCCGTCCGACGCCATCGCCGCCGCCGACCCGGAATGGGGCGCGGGACTCCTCGGCGACAAGGCCCACTCGATGATCTTCGACAATGCGAAGCTGCGCTCGGTCGTGCCCGGCTACGTCGCGACGATCCCGTTCGAGACCGGTGCCCGGGAGATCGTGGCCTGGCACGACGCGGACCCCGCGCGGCAGGTCGTCGATGAGCGTCTCGACGCGGCGATGGATCAGCTGGTCGCGGCGTACCGGCAGCCACCCGCGCGCTGATCGGCCGTGCTGAGGCTCGGCTGTGCTTGGCTGGGCCCCATGGCGGTCCTCGATTTCACCATCACCCTGACCGGTGTCGACCCGGCTCTGGCCGGAGCCGGGCAGGCACCGTGGCCGGCGGTGGCCCGGGCATTGCGCGACAGCGGTATCGATCACGCGTGTGTCGAGTTGTCTCGCGACGCGGCCGGGTGGCTGGGCCGCTACCACGCGGATCCGCTGGTGCTGCGCGGCCCGGGCACGTACACGCCCGAGCTCGAAAGCAACGTGTCCGGCGCGCTGGCGGAGGTCGCGCCGCAGGCGGGTGTCGTCGTCGACTGGGACGCTCATGACCCGGAACTGGCCGCCCGACACGCGGCCGACCGCCCGGCGTACCGGTTGGCGCGGCGGTTGGCCGCGCTCGACGGCGGCGCGGTGCCGACCAGGGCCGGTCTGGCGTGGCTGGCGCCGGATCGGTACCACGATCAGTTCGCCGACCCTTGGGAGGCGGCGTCGCTCGTGGTCAGCGCTCTCCACGACGCGCTGCTCGACGCCGGGGCGCTCACCGTCCTGGACTGGAAGTGCACCCGCACCGAGGCGGCCAAGGCGCTCGGGCGGCTGCGGATCCTGCCCGACGGCGCGAGGCGGGTACGCGAGGCGGTGCCGGAGTACGACGCCTTCGTGTCCCGCTGCGTCGAGGCGGACCGCGAGCGGTTCGGCGGCGAGCCGGTCGGCGCCGACGACCCGCTCCACGCCGGGGATGAGGGGCTGCAGCACGTGGTGGTCAGCGCGGTGAACGCCGCGCTGGTCGCGCTCGGGGTCGATCTGCTCGACCTGGAGAACGGTGACACGCCCGGCTTCCTGACCATTGCCCCGAACCTGACCGCCGAGGTGCTGGCGGAGGCGGAACTGGCGCGAATCCCGCTGTCCCAGCACCGCTCCGGCGACGGCCTGCTGTAACGGCCGGATGCTGCCCGGACGCCGTCACCGACGAACGCTCCGAGGAGCTGCTCGCCGAGATCGACGAGCTGGTCGACGGTCAGTAGCGCGCGACGTCAGCGAAATGTCACACCCCCGCCCTAGAGTTATCGCACGTCCGAACCCTGTTGCGGAGGAGTGCACCATGACGACCCTGGCCGACCGTCCGAACACCGCATTGCTCGTCATCGACGTGCAAAACGACGTCGTGGGCGGCGCTCACCACCGGGACAGCGTGGTCGCCAACATCGCCGTCCTGGTGGGCAAGGCCAGAGCCCAGGGCACCCCGGTCATCTGGGTGCAGCACTCCAGCGAGCAGCTGCTCCAGGGCAGCGACGGCTGGCAGTTCGTCCCCGAGCTCAGCCGGGAGGAGGCCGAGCCACTGGTGCCCAAGAGATACGCCGACTCCTTCGAGGAGACCGACCTGGCGGCCGTCCTCGCCGAGCACAAGGTGGGCCGCCTGATCGTCACCGGCGCGCAGACCGACGAGTGCATCCGCTCGACGCTGCACGGAGCCATCGTCCGGGGCTACGACGCGACGCTGGTCAGCGACGCCCACACCACCGAGGATCAGAGCGAGTGGGGCGCGCCCTCGCCCGACCTGGTCATCGCCCACACAAACCTCTACTGGAAATACCACACGGCCCCCGGACGGACCGCCGGCACGGTCCCGACCGAGGCCGTTGACTTCACTGCCGCCACCGCTTGATGCAGCAGTCCGCTTGGGCGGAGCCAGCGGTGCCTGCCGTGCCATTAGGCCGGGGCGATGATGCTCCGCTCCGGGGTCGCGGACCAGCTCGCGAGCAGCCGCAGCGCGTCCTGGGAGGGCGTGCCCGGCTCGGCGCTGTAGGCCGTGAGGGTCAGGCCCGGGTCGGCCGGCATCGGCATCGCCTCAAAACCGAGCTTGAGCTCGCCGACGACCGGGTGGCGCAGGTGTTTCGTCCCGGTCTGATGCAGCCGCACGTCGTGGGCGGCCCACCGGGCCCGGAAGGTCTCGCTGCGGGTGGAGAGCTCACCGACCAGGTCGGTCAGCCCTCGGTCGTACGGGTCCCGCCCGGCCTCGGTGTGCAGCAGCGCGACCGTCGTGTTCGCCGCCTCCTCCCACTCGGGGTAGAACTCCGTCGCCCTGGGGTCCAGGAAGGCGAAGCGGGCCAGGTTCGGCGGCGTGGCCGGGCCGTCGAACACCGGCGCGTAGAGCGCGTAGCCGAGCCGGTTCGCGGTGAGCACGTCCAGCCTGCCGTTGCGGACGAAGGCCGGTGCGTCGGTCATCGCGTCGAGCAACTGCTGCACGCCCGGGCGGATCCGCTGGGAGACCGGGCGGCGCCGGGCGCGGGCCGGGGTGTTGCTGGCCCGGGCCAGGTCGGTCAGGTGCGCGCGCTCGGCCTCGTCGAGCTGCAACGCCCGGGCGATCGCGTCCAAGACGCCCTCGGAGACCCCGCCGAGATTGCCCCGCTCCAGCCGCGTGTAATAGTCCGGGCTCACGCCGGCGAGCAGGGCCACCTCCTCGCGCCGCAGGCCGGGCACCCGCCGATGGCCGCCGTAGTTCGGCAGGCCGGCCCGGTCGGGGGTGATCCTCGCGCGCCGCGAGGCCAGGAAGGTGCGGATGTCGTTGCGGTTGTCCACACCCTCAACCGTACGGCCGCGCCCGCGCGGCAAGGGGGTTCTGTCAGTACCTGCCTCGGCAGGCCCTCCCAGGACCCAGGCTTGCCGGGTTCGCTGGGATCTGCCCGAGCTGACTCCGGCGCGCACAGGGGAGAAGACCGATGGAGATCCAACCGAAGACGCCATCCACCAAGGGGCCGGCCGAGATGTTCACCGGTGACGTCTGGTTCGACGTCATCGCCAAGGGCGAGGAGCCCTCGCGGATGCGGGTCAACACGGTGCGCTTCGCGCCCTGCGCCCGTACGGCCTGGCACTGTCACGCGGTGGGGCAGACACTGCACGTCACCGACGGGCGTGGGCTGATCCAGGCCAGGGGCGGCGAGATCATCGAGATCCGGCCCGGCGACACCATCTACACCCCGCCGGGCGAGTGGCACTGGCACGGCGCCGCGCCGCGCGACTTCATGGTGCACCTCGCCATGTGGGAGGGACCAGGCGAAGGCCAGGGCCCGGAGAGCGAGTGGGGCGACCTGGTCACCGACGAGGAATATCACGCTCACTGAGCGAAGACCGGGAGGATATGCGCGATAGCGCAGCCAGAAGGCTGGTCCGGACCAGACGTCCTTGATCTCCAACTCGCCTGTTCAGCTCACCCGACCCACAATGCGGGCGCTGCGGATAGCGCGCCGCCGCTAGGGTGCGCCGCATGGGTGAGGTCGACGTGGTGTTCCGCAAGTACGACGGCAGGCTGCACCGCCGGGCCGTCGAGGTGCGCCTCGGTGAGGACGAGTGGGGGACCTGGCTCGGCGCGCCGATCGGCACGGAGGTCTACTACGCCCCCGCCGGCGTCAGCCGCATCGACCGGCACCGCGGCGTGCGCCTCATCCCGCGCGACGGCTGGTTCACCGCGATGTTCTTCGCGCCGACCCGCAGCCTCGAGATGTACTGCGACATCACCGCGCCGGCCGCCTGGACCGGTCCGGCGCAGGTCAGCATCGTGGACCTCGACCTGGACGTCACCCGCAGCCACCGTGGCCGCGTCGAGTTGCTCGACGAGGACGAGTTCGCCGTCCATCAGGTCAGCTACGGCTACCCGGCCGAGGTGATCACGCAGGCCGCCGAATCGGCCCAGCGGATCCTCACCGCGTCCCGCGAGCGCGTCGAACCGTTCGGCTCGCACTATGTCACCTGGCTCGACCGGGTCTGACCGGCCGCGAAGCCGACGATCTCCGCCACCACCGGCCGGTACGGCTCCTCCGGCTCCTGCGGCCATCCCGCCGCGTCCCACGTGCCCAGCCGGTAGATCGCGGCCCGGAGCAGCATCTGCCCCCACTCCGGCAGATGTGCCCACCGCTCGATCACCCCCGCGCCGGCGCCGTGCCACACCATCGCGTCCACCGCCGCGACCGCCGCCGCCCACGCCACCGGCCGCCAGTACGCCGGCCAGTCGATCACCGCGGGCGGCAGGCCGTCGGCGAACAGCACGTTGCCGAGCAGGTCACCGTGCACGATCTGCTCCGGCATGCGGATCGGCATGCCGCCTGCGCCGCGGGCGGCGGCCCCTCAGCTGTCATGGGTCATATTCAACCGGCTGGACCGAGCGGATCCCGCGGCTGAGGGTCGCGGCGACTGCCGCGCCCGCCACCGTGGCCGCGAAGACCAGCACCGGCACCGGCGGACCCCAGATGGTGATCAGTGCGCCCGCGATCAGCGGCGCGGCCGCCGCCACCGACGTGGCGACCACGATGATCACGCTGACCACCCGCCCCTGCAGCCGGTCCGGCGTGATCGCGGCCTGGTGGCCGAAGAGCGCCGCGTTCGACGCCGGGCCCAGGAACACCACCAGCCCCACCGGGATCGCCGCGGCCACGCTGTGGATCACCAACGCGCTAGCCGACATCAGCAGGGCGGCGGTCCAGCAGATGCTGCGGATCAGCGCCGGCAACGGCAGCCGCCGCTGCAGGGCGGGCGCGGCCAGCGCGCCCAGCAGGCCGCCGACGGCGACGACGGCCTCGACCCCGCCGATGATCCCCGGGGCTACGTGGTCACGCTGCAGCGTCACGATGATCGTGAAGATGATGCCGTGGATGGCCAGGTTGAGCGGCGCGACGACGAACAGGACGGCCCGCAGGAACGGATCGCCGAACACGAACCGGAAGCCCTCGGCCAGGGCCGCCGCGTGCCCGCCCGGCTCGACGTCCCGCGCCTCCTGCAACGGACGGCGGATCAACCAGACCCCGGCGAACGAGGCCAGGAAGGTCACCGCGTCGCCGAAGAACGGCAACGCCCGGCCGATGCCGAACAGCAGGCCGCCGAGGGGCGGGCCGGCCAGAGTGGTCGCGTACGAGCGGGCTTCGTTGCGCGCGACCGCCGCCGGTAGCTGCCGGGGCCGCACGATGGTGCGCATGCAGGAATATTCCGCCGTACCGAAGAAGGCGTTGGCCGCCGAACCGATCACCACGACCACGAAGACCAGGCCGAGCGTCGCCTGCTCGCGCAGCACCGCGACGCCGAGCGCGAGATAGGCGACCAGCCGGACCGCGTCGCAGATCAGCATGATGCGGCGCCGGTCGGCCCGGTCGACGAGCACGCCGGCCGGCAGCCGGCAGACGACCGTCGTGACCAGACCGACCGTGACGACCAGCCCGGCCTGCACCGGAGAGGCGGTCAGGGCCAGCACCAGCAGCGGCACGGCCAACGCGGCGATGGCGTTGCCGACGTCGGAGAACGACTGGCTGACCCAGAGCAGATTGAACTCCCGGTTGCGCCACAACTGCTCCGGCGCCACGGTCATACCCCGACTCTCGCCGTGGCCGTGACATCCGGTCAAGGATCGTCGGATCTTTGTCTTTCGATGCCTGCCGGCGGCGCCCGGCCGTCCTCCAGGTAGGTCGTGGCGCCGGTGTGAACCGCCCGCAGGGTGGCTGCGGCCCGGCGGGCGAGCGTGGGGGCAGGCGTTGCGCGGCCTCGCCGGGGTCGGACCAGGCCCAGCTGCGTAGCTCGGCCTCGGCCACCCCGCCGGGCAGCTCCCCATTCATGCTGGGACTTCAGCGGTGTCGCAGATCATGGCGTGAGGTCAACCCGTCAACGAGCCGTTCTCCAGGTAGACGGTGGTCGCCGCGTCCCTGGCGGCCAGGCACGACAGCAGTCGCCGTGCCAGCAAGTCGGGCAAGGCCTGCGCGGCCTGGGCCGCCGGGAGAAACGCATACGAGCGAAGCTCGTCGGCCGGCAACCGAATACCGGCGATCTCCTGTGCGGTCAGCCGGCCACCGTCGAACACCGCGATCAGACCTTCACTGCGCCCTGGTCGCGGCGGAACCCAATCGATGGCCAACAAGCGGCCGGGATCCCGATCAAGTCCGAGTTCTTCCTTGACCTCTCGAATGGCCGCCTGCCGAGGCGACTCGTCGAGCTCGACGCAGCCGCCGGGCAGCTCCATGAAATCGACGTACGTCGGCTCCACCACGAGCACCCGATCCGACTCGTCGAACAGCAGGACCGTGGAGGCCATGCGCTTACGCGGCAACGCCGCATCGAACTCTGCTACCGGAACGGCCGGCGCGGCCTGAGAAGTCGTTTCGGAGGTCATACGGGCACGCTAGCGAGTCGTCCGGCCGACAGCGTGCACGGAAGCGAGTCGGCCTGGCCGGTGGTGCCGGGCGGCAAAGCCGACCCGCTTGTGCGCCGGGTCGAGCTCGTAGGTGGTGTCGCCGGTCTGCGTGAGCGGGTCCGCATCGGACGTGCGGAGTCGTTTGGTGTGCGGTCAGGTCGTGGGGGTGGGGTAGAAGGCGTTGATCTCGGCGATGACGTGGTCGGGTGCTTCGTGCATGAGGAAGTGTCCGGCGCCGGGGACGTCGGCGGAGGTGGCGTCGGGGGCGGCGTCCTGCAGGGGTGGCAGGACCAGCTCGGCGAGGCCGGCCTGGGTGATCATGCGGACCGGGATGGTTAGCGGGGTGTCCTGCAGCGTGGCGTTGTCGGTCTCTTCCTCGGTCTCGAACCGGTAGAGCTCGAAGCCGGCTTTCAGGACCTGGGGGCGGGAGTACACCCGGACGAACTCGGCCAGTTCGTCGTCGGTCACGTTCTCGCCGGTGGTCTGCATTCCCTGGAAGAAGTAGGCGAGGAAGGTCTCCTCCCGGCCGGTGACCAGTTCCTCCGCGAGGGGGCGCTGCTTGTTGAACGAGTTGTGCCAGAACATCGGTTCCAGGGCGGCGAACTTCAGGTTCTTGCCGAGCAGGCCGTAGTCCATGAGGAACAGCCCCGCGATCTGCTCGCGGTACTGGGCGGCCAGCGGGTAGGCGACGCCGACGCCGAAGTCGTGCGCGACGACCTGCACGTTCTCGCGGCAACCGAGGTGGTCGAGCAGCCGGTGGACGTAGCCGGCCAGGACCGTCTTGACCATGGAGGGCGGCGTTCCGGTCGAGTCGCCCATGCCGGGCAGGTCGACGGCGATGACGGTGCGGCCGGGCAGCAGCTTGGGCATGATCTGGCGGTACTCGTACCAGCTCTGCGGCCAGCCGTGCAGCAGCACCATGACCTGCGGGCCGTGGCCGCCGATGACGTAGTGCATCTGAACGTCGTCGATGGTGGTGAAGCCGTGCCGGAAGTCCTTGTTGAACTCGGCGTCGTGCTTGGTCGCCGTGTCGTAGCCAGGGCTGAGTGGCTCCTCCGACTCGATGGCTGCGGGGGTCGTGGCTGCGGCGGAAGCGGTCATGGTGGTGCTCCTTGTCGTGGGTGTCGAACGCGGGGGTCGGGTGAGTTGCGGGTGCCTCGGGTGGGTGATCAGATCGAGGAGCCGCCGTCGACGTTCCAGGTGGTGCCGGAGACGAACCGGGCTTCGGGGCTGGCGAGGTAGGCGACGGCGCTGGCGATGTCGGCGGGCTTGCCGTAGTGGCCAACCGTCGTAAGCTGCTTCATCCATTCCGCGGCCGGGCCGGAGTCAGGGTTCATGTCCGTATCGGTCGGGCCGGGCTGCACGGTGTTGACGGTGATGCCGCGTGGGCCGAGCTCACGGGCCAGGCCGCGGGTGAAACCGGTGACGGCGGCTTTCGTCAGGGCGTAGACGCTGATGCCGGGTCCGGGAGCGCGGTCGGCGCTGACGCTGCCGATGGTGATGATGCGACCTCCCTGGCCGAGGTGGGCCGCGGCGGCCTGGATGGCACTGAACGCGCCCCGGACGTTGACCGCGATCAGCCGGTCGAACTCCTGCAGCGAGACGTCCTCGATCGGCGCCAGGTGGGCGACACCGGCGTTGTTGACGAGGATGTCCAGTCCGCCGAAATGTTCCGCGGTGCGGCTGACCGCGGCCCGGACGGCATCGTGGTCCGCGTTGTCCGCCTGTATGGCCAGGGCGCCTGTCGCTTCGGCCACGGCGTCGGCCTGGTCCATGGCGTTGGCGTAGGTGAAGGCGACCTGGGCACCGTCCGCGCTCAGGCGGCGCACGATCGCGGCGCCGATGCCCCGGGATCCGCCCGTGACCAAGGCGGTCTTGCCTGCGAGGGGCCGTGCGCCGGTTGGTGCCGTGCCGGGGGCGAGTTGGGTGCTCATGGGTGGGGTTCTCCGACTTCTTCAACGTTGGACTTACAAACCGATCCGTTCGGTTCTATACGCGCGCAGTTGCCACCGAAGCCCGTCCGTGATGCGCAACCGGCGGCGACGAGGATCGCCCGGCTCCAGTCGCCCCGCCCTGGGTGCCGGTCGAGGGGGCCTGCGCAGAGCCTCGGTTGGGTCAGGCGCTCGGCAGGGTCGCCTCAGGTAGCTCAAGCAATGGGGGCCGTGGCGGCGAGGAGGCTCGCCGGGCAGGCGAGGCTGTTCAGACGGTGATGACGACCTTGCCGCGGGTGTGGCCGGCCTGGCTGTGGGCGTGGGCCTCGGCGATCTTGTCGATGGGGTAGGTGGCCGTGACCTGCGGGACGTATGTGCCGGCTGCGCCCAGGGTCGCGGCCTCGGCCAGGGCTTCCGCCGGCGCGTCGGGGGCGGTGGTGAGGCGGACGCCGTGTTCTGAGGCGGTGTAGTCGGCGATGCTGACGACGTTGTCCGCGCTGGTCGCGATCTTGATCAGGTCTGGCAGCGAGCCGGAGCCCACCACGTCGAAGGCGAAGTCCACGCCGCCGGGGGCCAGGGCGCTGACCCGTTCGGGCAGCCCGGGCCCGTAGGTGGTGGGCAGGGCGCCCAGCGATCGCAGGAAGTCGTGGTGGTTCTCGCTGGCGGTGCCGATCACGGTGGCGCCACGCGCGACGGCGATCTGGACGGCGGCGCTGCCGACGCCGCCGGCGGCACCTTCGATCAGCAGGGTGCTGCCCGCACGGACGCCCAGCAGGTTCAGCACGCGGATCGCGGTCTCGCTCGACGCGCCCGCGGCGGCGGCCTGTTGCGGCGTCCACGCGTCGGGGGCCGCTGCCCATGCGGTGAGTATCGCGCGCTCGGCGGTGGTTCCGGTGTCCGACAGCCCGAACACCCGGTCGCCGACGGTGGCGCCGGACACGCCGTCGCCGACCTCGTCGACCACGCCCGCGGCGTCGCGTCCCGGGATCGCCGGGAACCGCAACGGCATCACCTGCTGCAGATAACCGGCCCGCAGCTTCCAGTCGATCGGGTTGACGCTGGCCGCCTCGACCCGGATCCGGACCTGCCCGGGGCCGGCGTGCGGTTCGGGAATGTCCTCGACCCGCAACACCGACGGGTCGCCGTACTCGTGATAAGTCACTGCTCGCATGGAAGTCCTCCTCGTGGGCTAAACGCCCGTTACCGGGGGGTGCGACTCTCCTCGACACCCTAGTTACGAACCGAACCGCTCGGTTACTATAACCACGAGACACTAACCTGAGCCAGCCAACAGTTTTCTTCCGGCGGCGAAATTTTCTTCAGGAGGCTTCGATGGCCAAGACGGGTCGGCCCCGGTCGTTCGACACCGACGAGGCGTTGGACGTCGCGATGCGGCTGTTCTGGGCCGAGGGCTACGAGGGTGCCTCGCTCGCCGCGCTGACCGAGGCGATGGGGATCAACCGGCGCAGCATCTACGCCGCGTACGGCAACAAGGAAGAGTTGTTCCGCAAGGCGGTCGACCGCTACATCGAGGGTCCCGGAGCCTTCGTCGCTCCGGCCCTGGAGTTGCCCACCTCCCGGCAGGTGGCCGAGGCGTTGCTGCACGGAACGGTGGACGCCAACACCACCCCCGGCCGTCCGCGCGGTTGCCTGCTGGTGCAGTCCGCGCTGGCCTGCGGCCCGGAAAGCGAACCGGTCCGCCTCGACCTAGCCGACCGCCGAGAAGCCGCGGTGGAAACCCTGCGCGCACGCTTCGCACGCGCCCAGGCCGACGGCGACCTACCCCCAGCGGTCGACGCGGACTCCCTCGCCCGCTACCTGACGGTCGTCGCACATGGCATATCGGTGCAGGCCGCCGGCGGCGCCAGCCGCGAGGACCTGCACCGCGCCGCCGACCAGGCCCTCAGCATGTGGCCGAGCGCCTGAATCCACGAGGCGAATGATCAGCGCCGCTTGCTTGCTTTGCAGGTCCAGAGTTGGTTGCCGGCGTCGTGCGCGGCGGTGGGCACGTCAATGGTGATGCCGTCGGTGGGGTTTCTGGTCCAGCGCGGCGGGCGGCCCTGGTATCCGAGCACGGTGATCTGGTCGGTGTCGCGGATCGGTACTGGCATACCGGAGCTCACGGTGCTGCCCGGCGGGGTCAGCGAGTGGAGGTAGAACGCTTCGTTCGGCCGGATGGTGAACCGTAGGTTGCCGTCGGCGGCGCCGTTGGCCCGGTAGGTGGTGTCGTAGATCGCTTCGCCGTTGACGGCTAGCCAGGCGCCGATCTCGCGCAGCCGCTGCTGCATGATTTTCCGGGATAGCGCCGTCGGGGTGGGGACCGATGTCCAATAGCAGGTCGCCGTTTTAGCAGACGATGTCCACGAGGTGGGCGACCAGATCGTCGGCGGTCGCGTAGGCCGAGTCGGGCGTGGCCGCGTTGTAGCCGAAGGAGAACAGGTCGATGTCCAGGAGTCGTTGACGAACACGCTGAAGCACGCCGGCCCGGCGTGCCGCGGGTTCGCCTCGAACGTGCTGGTCCGCAACGAGAACGACGACGCGTGCCCCAGGGTGTTGAAGTCGTAGTCGGGCAGGCCCATCCGCTTGCGCGGCGACGTGGCCGTCCAGTCGGTCGTCACGCCGGTCAGAGTACGGGCCAAGACCATGCTCGCGGCGGCGTTAACCTGTGCCTGTGGATATCCAGCCCGCGATCGCCGACGAACGACGCCGAGTCGCTGATCTGGTGGAATCGCTGACCCCGGCGCAGTTGGAAACCCCGAGCCTGTGTGGTGAGTGGACGGTCAAGCAGGTCGCGGGTCACCTGCTGGCGGCGATCGGCAAGCCGGCCACGCCGGTGCTGCCGCTGATCGCCCGCAGTGGCTTCAACATCCACAAGGCCAACTCGCGGCTCGCGGTGCTGATGGCCGAGCGGCCGCCGGCCGAGCTGGCCCAGGGCCTGCGCGACAACGCGGAGAACCCGTTCCGGCCGCCGATCGTCGGCTATCCGGGGCAACTGACCGACCTGCAGGTGCACGGGCAGGACATGCGGAGGCCGCTGGGCCTCCCGCACGGGCTGCGGCCGGAGCGGCTGCGGATGTCGCTGGACTTCCTGGTGGGTGGGCGGGCGATCGGCTTCACTACGAGGAGACGGCTGGCGGGTCTGCGCTTCGAGGCGGCGGACCTGGAGTGGTCCTCGGGATCGGGGCCGCTGGTGGCCGGCCCGGCGGAGGCGCTGATGCTGGCGATGACGGGCCGCGGCGTGGCCCTGACGGAGCTTGACGGCCCCGGCGTGCCGATCCTCCGCAACCGTCTGGCGTGAGCTTGCGGTCCTGATCGGACGGTCACGCTCGCTCCATGCGGCGTCCACGCCGTTTCTGCCGCGTTTCTGCCGAGCCCTCGAGACGCCACGCCGGTCTCACCGCGCGCCACGCCGGGCCGAAAAATGTCGGTGGCCGGTCGTAGCGTCGCGGCATGGATGACAACGAGTACCCACCTGAGAGCGACCGCCGCCCACACCTCAGCGTCGAGCGACATCTGACCGTCGGCCCGCACGTCTACCAGCTCACCGCGTCCGGCACGGGCGACGACCGCATCGGTCTCTCCCTGGTCGGCTGGAACGCCTCGGGCGAGGTGGTGAGCGAGATCAGCGGAGGGATGTCGCCCACCGACCTGGCCCCGGTGGCGGACGCGCTGACCTCGACGCTGGCCGGCCTGGCCGCGCTGCGCCGCCAGCGCCTGACCTCGACGGCACCGTCGGCCCTGCCCGGGCTGCCGCCGAAGCGTCATCGTAACCAGGGCGTTCGCTGGTCGGCCGAGGACGACGAACGGCTGGCGGCGCGCCACCGGGCGGGCGCGAGCCCGAAGGCGCTGATGGAGGAGTTCGGCCGCAGCCGCGGCGGCATCACCGCCCGGCTGGAGCACCTCGGCCTCATCACCCCGGACGGCGTGCCGGTCACCGCGAGAAAGGGCGGCGGCAGTGGTCCGGGCGAGGAAACGGGGGTGATCTCCGAGGCGGCGTGAGCAGCGGACGCGGGTCGTCCGCGCGGCCCGCGTCCTCCCAACCTGGGCTACCGGCTTGGTCATGGCGCTTGGTCATGGCGCTTGGTCACGGCGCTTGGTCACGGCGCTTGGTCACGGCGCTTGGTCACGGCGCTTGGTCATGGCGCTCGGTCATGGCGCTTGGTCATGGCGCTTGGTCATGGCGCTTGGTCATGGCGCTCGGTCATGGCGCTCGGCCACGGCGCCTGGTCGTGATCGCCTGGTCGTGATCGCCTTGGTCGTGACAGTGCCGGAAGCGGACCGTGCCTGGAAGGGGGCGTGCCCGGAGGGATGCACCCACCCTGCACCCGGGGCGGGCTCAAGTAGGGCGGTGGCCACCCGATTCCTTCAGGCACTGGCGGACGGCTCCGCTAGTGAGCGGGCCCGGGTGCACCCCCTCGGCGCCTGGGCCCGCTCAGCTACCCGCAGACGGAAGGGCGCACCGTGGTGGCACCGGGGCCCAAGGGTCTGCACATCGGCATCGACGCGGAGAAGGTCGTCGTGTCGCCGCTTCCGCTCAAGATGCGCATCGGCCGGGCCAAGCGGTCCCGCTGCGGATCTGTCACCGAGGTCGTGCCGGTTCCGCCCAGCGGGCGTAGCCGCGAGGACCGGATCCGGTTCGCCTCGCAGCTCACCCTCGCGCTGGTCGTGCTCTCGGCGGTGCTGAGCGCGCTCGGCATCGCCTGGTGGGCGGCGGCGAGCGGTTCGGTGGCGCTCGTCGCCTTTGTCGTGGTTGAGCAGGCCCGTGCCGCCCGGGCCGGGGTCATCGCCCTGCCCAAGGGCGAGGGCTCGCACGTGCTGCACGCCGTCGAGGAACGGCTCGCCTTCGAGCGTGCCGTCGTCGTGGCCAAGCGGGTGCGGCGCACCTGGCCCGCGCTTCGGCACATGATCGACCCGGACGACGCCGACCGCAGCCTGTCCGCGGCCCTGGCGGAACTCGCCGGGATCATGGCCCGCCGTCAGCAGATCCGCCGGTTGCGTGAGGAACTCGCCCAGGCGACGCGGCACGACCTGCCGGCGGACAGCCCGGCCGTGCGGGCCCTGGCCGAGCAACGCCTGAAGGCCGAGGCGCTCTGGCGGTCCACCGCGGCGGCGGCCAACCGCATCCTGGCGAGCATCAACGCCGCCGCGCTGGCGGGCGAAAATCTCATCCGCGAGCAAGGCATCGGCGAAACCGCCCGGCAAGCGGAACTGGCCATCTCCCGCCTGACGGCGGCCGGCCCACCCCAGATCGAGGCCGGCCCCGAACTGGCCGAACGCACGGCAGCGGTGATCGCCGCCTACCGAGAGCTGGCCGCCGACCGCTGAAGCCCGAACCGGACCCACCACCGATCGCCAGCCGGCTGCGGCTCAGCGGGTGGCGGCCTACCCGGTCGCGGCCCAACCGGCTGTGGCCCAACCGGGTCGCGCTTGCTTCGGGTGGCGGCCTACCCGGCTGTGGTCTAACCGGCTGTGGCCCAACCGGGTCGCGCTCGCTCCGGCTGCGGCCCAACCGGCTGCGGTCCAGCCGATTGCGGTCCAGCCGATTGCGGTCCAGTCGGCTGCGGTCCAGTCGGCTGTGGGTTAGCCGAGAGCCGCTACCGCCCGGGTGGTGTCTTCCATGATCAGATCAGAGTTGATCTGGGCGGCCACGTTCAGGCCGGCCGCGGCCGCGCTGATCACTTGGGCCATCTGATCGCTGACGTTGCCGGCCACCCAGACCCCCGGCACTGCCGTGCGCCCGGTGGGCTCGGCCGCTACCGCGCTGCCGAAGTCGTTGTCGGTCGCGGTCAGGCCCAGCGACGGTAGCGGTTCCGCGTTCGCGACGAAGCGCGGGGCGACGACCAGGGTGTCGCGGGCGACCACGGTGCCGTTGGTCAGCCGTACGCCGGTCAGCTTGCCGTCCTCGGCCAGTACCTCGGCGACCTTCTCCGTCACCACGGTGATGCCGCGCGCCGCGAATTGCCGGGCCTGCTCCGCGTCCGGCTCCGGTGCGGTGTGCAGGAACAGCGTGATGTCGTCGCTCCACTGTCGCCACATCAGCGCCTGGTGCAGGGACATCGGTGAGGAGCCGAGGATGCCGATGGACCGGCCGCGCACCTCGAAGCCGTGGCAGTACGGGCAGTGCACCACGGCGTGGCCCCAGTGTTCGCGCAGGCCGGGCAGGTCCGGCAGCTCGTCGGTCAGCCCGGTGGTGACCAGCAGGCGCCGGGCGGCGTACGACCGTCCGTCGGCCAGTCGCACGGTGAGCAGGTCGCCGTCGCGGCCGGCCCCGGTCACCCGGCCCTTGATGATCTCGCCGCCGTAGTGCCGTACCTCGGTCTGGCCGGCCGCCCGGAAGTCGGCCGGCGCGATGTCGTCTCGGGTCAGGAAGTTGTGGATGCCGTCGGCGGGCGCGTTGCGGGGCTCGCCCGCGTCGATTACCAGCACCGAGCGTAGTGCGCGGCTCAGGGCCACCGCGCCGCTCAGTCCGGCGGGCCCGCCGCCGATCACGATCACGTCATAGGTCATGTCATGACGGTCGCCCCAGCGGGGGGAAAGTGGCAAACTTTGTTGCCATGACGGCAAATGAGGACGTGCTGGCAGCGGTCGGGCCCCGGTTACGGGCGCTGCGGCAGGAACAAGGCACCACGCTCGCGGCGCTGTCGGAGATCACCGGAATCTCCGTGAGCACGCTCTCCCGGCTCGAGTCCGGCCAGCGGCGCGCCACGCTGGAACTGCTGTTGCCGCTGGCCCGGGCCTACCGGGTGCCGCTGGACGAGCTGGTCGGTGCCCCGCCCACCGGCGATCCGCGGATCTACGCCCGCCCGCTGCGGCACCGCAGCGGCCAGACCATCCTGCCGCTGAGCCGGCAGGCCACCGGCCTGCAGGCCTTCAAGCACATCATCGTGGCCGGCCCGCCGGCCGAGCCGGACCCGAAGACCCACGAGGGGTACGAGTGGCTGTACGTCCTGCATGGCCGGCTGCGGCTGGTCCTCGGCGAGCACGATCTGGTCCTGCCGGAGGGTGAGGCGGCCGAGTTCGACACCCGGGTTCCGCACTGGTTCGGCAGCGCCAACGGCGAATCAGTCGAGTTCCTGAGCATCTTCGGCCGCCAAGGCGAGCGTATGCACGTCCGGGCCCGCTCGACCCACTGAGCAAGGTCAGAGGCCGCCCACTGAGAGAGGCCGCCCACTGAGAAAGAGGCCGTCCACCGAGAAAGTCAGAGGCCGCGGGTGCGGACGGCGGTGTGGATCGTCGTCGCGCGCAGCATGAAGACGTCGCGGCGGCGCAGCACGCTCTCCGGGTGCTCCGGATCGGTGAGGATGTCCAGCCGGTCGACGTCGTCGGCGGTCAGGTGCTTCGCGAGCAACTCCCGGGTGCGGTGCAGCGTGCGGGCCAGGTGGCGGCGGGCCGCGTCGGCCAGCGGCGCCGGCAGGTCCAGCAGGAAGCTGCGGCTCCGCACCCCGGTCAGCCCGGCCTCCGCGAGCAGCTCCGGCCAGGAGCGCGGCGCCACGATGGCGCCCATCGGGTGCGCGTGATCGTGGGACAGCTTGTGGTCCACCCCGTTGATCCGGGCGGTGAGTCCGTCGTCCGCGGCCGCCGGCAGATAGTGCAGCGGCAGCCCGCCCTCGCGCAGCGCGAGCACGCCGCCGGGCCGGAGCAGCTCGCCGAACGCCCGGATCCCCGCCGCCGGATCTGGCAGATGGTGCGCAACGCCCCCGACCCAGATCAGGTCGGCCCGGGGCAGGGCGGCAATGCCCTCCGGTAGCCGTACCTCCCGGGTGGTGAGCTGGTCGCCGACGCCGAGCCGCTCCGCCCGCTCGCGGGCCAGCGCCAGCAGCGGCGCGGCGCCGTCCGCCGCCACCACGGTCGCGCCGGGCAGCAACTGGGCGAACCTGCAGGCAGCGACGCCGGGCCCGCTGCCCACATCGAGGATCAGGCCGGCCTGCGGCACGCGCCGGGACAGCCACTCCAGCGCCCGGTTCACCATCGGGGCGTTGATCTCGGCGTCGGCGATCAGGTCGGGACCGTACTCGGCCCAGTCCACGGAGTCGGGTGAGTGCCCCATGTGGACACCTTAGAGGTCCTTGGCGAACGAAATGATCCGCGCGTAGCGGGCGCGACGTACCTCTTGGTGATCACGTCGGCCCCATCCCAGGGGGCCTGAGCAGGCAATCACCCATTCGGGTGACTCGCTACCCCAAGGTAGGCAAATAGGTTGTCACCTGACATGAGCGCTGCTGACCATGCCCGGAGGTCGTCCGCTGCGAGGATCAACGATCCGGGCGGCGGCGGGTTCGCGGCGTCCGGCGGCGCCCGGTCAGGCGGCCCGGCGGGCAGTCGACATCTGCCGGGGCACGCTCACCGCGACGGCGGGCTGCGGCCGGCGGCCGAGCGTCTCCAACGCGTCCAGCAGCATCGCCTGCACGACCGCCGATTCGGGCAGGTGCCAGCCGGTCTGCTCCGGGGAGACGGCCCAGCGCACCGGGCCCTCGGGCGTACGGCTGGGTGCCGCCGGGATCCACGAGCCGCGACCGTGCCGCAGAACGTCCAGGCAGGATCCGAGCTCCGGCCGCAGGTCGGCGCCCGGCCGCACCAGGAACATCCAGCGGCCGGACGGCGTCACCGCGACCGGACCGTGCGCGTCGCCGCTGGCCGGGCCGAGCACGCCGGTGTGCAGGCGCACCGCGCCCAGCACCCGCAGGCCGACGGCCGCGGGCACTTCCAGCACGTCGAACTTCCAGCCGGTGGCCAGCAGCACCGTGTACGGCCGACGGTGCCACCAGCGCGCCACCCGCACCGGGTCGGTGCTGGAATCGTCCTCCCAGGACTCGATGGCCGGATGGCAGCCCATGATCGGGCAGCCGGGCCGGCCGCAGGCGAAGCGGTGGCCGGCCAGATAGGCGCCCGGTGTCACGGCCCAGCCTCTGCCGGCGTACCGCAGGGCGGCTCGCCGCAGTCGCAGCCGATCCATGAACTCCCATGGGCCGATCGGCCATCGGTTGTTCCACTGCATGGTCGGAATACCCCCGATCCGGCACTTGTGGCCGCTTTAGCAGGTGCGACGGCCGTTACCAAGCTCGACACGCCTCGTTTGTTCGGGCAGATCACGTTTTGCAACTTGCATGAGAAACTATCGAGCATCGGTGAGCAGACGATCACACAGCTTGTGCGACCCGCACTGAGGAGTGAGGTCCACACTGCGGCTGATACACCGAAATGCTCACCGGCGGGGGTCGCCGGATGAGTGGGGGAGGCACCGTGGACGAGCTGCCGATCGGCCGCCGAGTCGCATACTGGCGCGGTCGCCGAAAGATGTCCCAGCAGGTCTTCGCGGACAGGTTGGGCAAGTCGAAGAGCTGGGTCGACAAGGTGGAGCGCGGCGTCCGCCGGCTCGACAAGTTCTCCGTCGTCTATGAGATCGCCGACGTCCTGCAGATCGACGTCCAGCTGCTGCTGGGCAAGGACGTCGAGCGCAAGCCGGAGACGCAGAACTGCATAGACCAGGTCGAGGTCGAGGAGATCCGCGCGGCGCTGGAGCGGTACGACCAGATGAGCGCGTTCTTCAATCCCGTGCCGGTGGCGCCGCCGCTGATCGAGATGCACAAGGCGGTGAGCCACGCCTGGTTGACCTACCAGCACGCCAAGTACGGCGTCCTCGCCCGCAAACTTCCCCAGCTGCTGCGCGACGCCCAGGCGGCGGACAGCGCCAACGCCAGCGGCGAGGACGCTCGCGCCGCGGCCCACCTGCTCGGGCAGGTCTACCAGATCGCCTCGTCGGCGCTGCGCAAGGTCGGCGAGCACGAGCTGTCCTGGCTGGCCGCGGACCGCTCGATCGCGGTCTCGCAGCGCGCCGGCGACCAGCTGCTCGCCGGGATGGCGAGTCACCGGGTCGGCATGGCGCTGCTCTCACTCGGCCGGGTCCGCTCGGCCCTCGAAGTCAACGTCAACATCGCCAACCGGCTCGCGCCGTTGACGCCCGAGGCGGCCACCCCGGAACGGCTCTCGGTCTACGGCCTGCTGCTGCTCACCGGCGCCATGGCCGCCGCCCGGATCGGCGACAGCGCCACGGTCCGTGACCTGGTGTGCGGCGCCGAGCAGGCGGCCGGCGCGCTCGGTGGTGACTACAACTACTACTGGACGTCCTTCGGGCCGACCAACGTGGAGCTGCACCGGGCCGCCGCCGCGGTCGAGCTCGGCGACGGCGGCAAGGCGATCGAGACGCACAACCGGATCAACCAGGAGCACTTCGCCGCGATGCTGCCGGAGCGCCGCGCCCACCACTACCTGGACATCGCCCGGGGCTACACGCAGGTCGGCGACGTGGAGAAGGCCAGCGAGATGCTGCTGGAGGGCGATCGGCTCGCCCCCTCGGAGATCCGCTGCCGGCCGCTCGCCCACGAGGTCATCTCCGACGTGCTGCGACGCACCCGGGGCACACCGCCGGCGCCGATCGCGGAGCTGGCAGAGCAGATGGGAGTCGGCGTATGAGGTGGGTTCTCGGGTGATGAGCGTCGACACCTCACCCGGCGTGCTGTACATCCTCGTGTGCGGCTCGCCCATCGCCCGCGATGTCGGCATCCTCGTCGACCTGGCGCAGCGTGACGGCTGGGAGGTCTGTGTGATCACCACGCCGGACGGGCGCAAGTTCGTCGACGCCGCCGCGCTGCAGGCCCAGACGGGGCACGCCGTACGCAGCTACTACAAGAACCCCGGCGACGATGACCTGCTGCCGCCGGCCAACGCGATGATCGTGGCCCCGGCGACGGTCAACACCATCAACAAGTGGTCCGCCGGCATCACCGACACCCTGGTGCTCGGGCTGCTGGTCGAGGGGTACGGCTTCAGCATTCCGACCGTCGTGGTGCCGTACACGAACAAGGTCATGGCCCTGCACCCCACGCTGCACGAGAGCATGGCCAGACTGCGCAACTGGGGCGTTCAGGTGCTTTACGGCGACGACGTCGTACGGCTCGGCGGACCGGGACAGAACGATCGTTTCCGGAGCCAGTTCCCGTGGCGGCGAGCGCTGCAGGCCCTGCACACCCGTTTCCAGACCGACAACCGAGTCGAGCCGGGAGCCCGTTCCTAAAGCTCTGCCAACCCGCGGCGGAAAACAAAAAGGCAAGTTCGTGGATTGAGTAGAGTTGGCGGCCGTGACCGATACCGCCGATGCGCCGCCGACCGTCCGTGACGTCGTGGGCGCCCTCGACGCCCGTTTTCCGCACGCCTGGGCCGAGCAGTGGGACAGGGTCGGCCTCGTCCTCGGCGAGTTCGACACCCCGGTGCGCACCATCCTCTGCGTGGTGGACTGCGTGGCGGCAACCGTCGAGGAGGCGGTCGCCGTCGGCGCCGACCTGATCGTCGCCAACCACCCGTTGCTGCTCAGGGGCGTCTCCTCGCTCTCCCCGGACACCTCCAAGGGCCGCCTCGTGCATCGCCTGATCAAGGCCGGTGTCGCCGTCTACACGGCCCATACCAACGCCGACGTCGCCAACCCGGGAGTCGCCGATTCCCTGGTCACCCGCCTGGATCTGGTAAACCCGCGCCCGCTGCTCCCGGCGGCGCCGGGCAGCCCGGCGGCGGGCGACGGCCGAGGCTTCGGCCGGATCGGCGAGCTGGCCGCCCCGATGACGCTGGCCGAGCTGACCTCCTTCGCGGCGCGGCGGCTCCCGGCCACCGCGGGCGGGGTGCGTGCGGCCGGCGACCCCGAGCGGCTGATCCGTACCCTGGCGGTCCTGGGCGGCGCGGGCGACTCGTTCCTGTCCGCGGCCGCCGCCGCGGGGGTGGACGCTTATCTCTGCGCGGACCTGCGGCACCATCCCGTCAGTGAGAATCTCGCCGCCGGCGGCCCGGCGCTGCTCGACGTCGCGCACTGGGCCACCGAACGCCCCTGGCTCGACGACCTCGCAGGCTGGCTGCGCGCCCAGTTCCCGGTCACGGCCCTCGTGTCCGACCTCGACACCGACCCCTGGACCGTGCACGCGGTCAGCGGAAAATAAGGAGTACCTGCCGTGAAGGCCGCCCCGAAAGACCAGCGCCGACTCCTCGATCTGCAGGCCGTCGACATCGCCCTGGCACAGCTCGCCCACCGCCTCAAGTCGCTGCCGGAGCTGGCGGAGATCGCCACGATCTCCCGCGAGCTGTCCGCGCTGGAGGACGAGCGGGTCCGCGCCCAGGTGGCCGTCGACGACCTCGACCGCGACATCGCCCGCTTCGAGAAGGACATCGAGCAGGTCCGCACCCGCAAGAGCCGCGACGAGGCCCGGCTGAACGCCGGCGGCGCGCTGCGGGAGATCGAGGGCCTGCAGCACGAACTGGCCACGCTGAACCGCCGCCAGTCCGAGCTGGAGGACGCCGAGCTGGAGCTGATGGAGCAGCGGGAGAGCGCCGAGCAGGCGCTCAACGACGTGAAGAAGAAGCTCACCGAGGCGGGCGGCCGGCGGTCCGCGGCCGAGGCCAGGCGCGACGAGGCGACCGACGAGATCAACAAGGAGCGGGAGTTCAAGACGCAGTCGCGGGCCCCGCTCGCGGCCGACCTGCCGTCCGACCTGGTCACCCTGTACGACAAGATCCGCCAGGATTCGGGCCTGGGCGCCGCGCTGCTGCGCGCCGGCCGCTGCGGCGGCTGCCGCATCGAGCTGTACGGCGCCGACCTGGCCCGGGTGAAGTCCGCGCCCGCCGACGAGGTCGTCCGCTGCGAGGAATGCCGTCGGATCATGGTCCGTACCGCGGAATCCGGCCTATGAGCACCGAGCTGCGGGTCACCGTCGAGGCCGACGGCGGGTCTCGGGGCAACCCCGGACCGGCCGGCTACGGCGCTGTCGTGCTGACCGAGGGCGCCGGCGAGGTGCTGCTGGAGCGGTATGCCGCGCTGGGCGTCACCACCAACAACGTCGCCGAGTATTCCGGCTTGATCGCCGGCCTGCGCGCCGCCGCCGAGCTGGGCGCCACCCGGGTCGACGTGCGGATGGACTCCAAGCTGGTTATCGAGCAGATGTCCGGCCGGTGGCAGATCAAGAACCCGGGTCTGCGCCCGCTGGCCGCCGAGGCGGCGAAGCTCGTGGACGGCTTCGCGGCGGTGACCTTCGACTGGATCCCGCGCGAGCGCAACAAGCTGGCCGACGCGCTGGCCAACCGCGCGATGGACGAGGCGGCCGGCAAGCGGGTCCCCTCGGACACCCCGGCCTTCGCCTCCCCGACCGAGGCCAAGGCCCCGAAGAACTGGGCCCCGCCGTCGCTGGAGACCGCGACCCGGCTCATCCTGGTCCGCCACGGCGAGACCGCGCTGACCGTGCAGGGCCGCTATTCCGGGCGCGGCGACGTCCCGCTCTCCGAGCAGGGCGAGGCCCAGGCGATGGCCGCGGCCGGGCGGGTGGCGGGCATCTCGCGCGACGTCACGGCCGTCGTCTCCTCACCCTTGCGGAGGTGTACGCGCACCGCCGAGCTGATCGCCGCCGAGCTGGGCAACGTCACGGTCACCGTGCTGCCGGAGCTGATCGAGTGCGACTTCGGCGACTGGGAGGGCCTGACGTTCGCGGAGGTCCGCGAGCGCTCGCCGGCCGAGCTGGACCGCTGGCTGGATTCGACCAGCGTCGCCCCGCCGGGTGGGGAGTCCTTCAAGGCCGTGGCCAAACGGGTACGCGGCGCGCTGGCCACCCTGCAGTCGGCGTACCCGTCGGGCACCGTGGTCGTGGTCTCGCACGTCTCGCCGATCAAGCTGATCCTGCGCGACGCGCTGGCCGCGGGTGACGCCTTCCTGCACCGGCTGTTCCTGGACGCGGCCGGCGTCTCCACCATGGACATGTGGCCCGACGGCGGCATCGCGGTCCGCTCGGTGAACGAGACAGCCCACCTGCGCTGAGGTATTGACCCGCCGGGTGCGGACGTTTAGCTTCCTCGAATAGGAAAGTTTCTTCACCATTCCTCTCGACAGCCTCCGTCCGCCCCTGGAGGGCACATGCGCGGATTCTCCCGTCGTCTGCTGGCCGCCGGCGCCGCCGTACTGGTCGGCGTCACCGCCGCACCCACCGCCGCACAGGCGCACCAGCAGAAGTCGTACGTCAAGGTCGGATACTTCACCCAGTGGGGCATCTACGGCCGGGACTTCCAGCTCGCCAAGGTCCAGCAGTCCGGCGCGGCCGCCGGGCTCACCCACCTCAACTACGCCTTCGGGCCGGTCACCGCGGCCGGCGTCTGCGACTCGGCCGACCCCTGGGCCGACTGGGGAGTGCCGTTCACCGACGCGCTCAGCGTCGACGGCGTCGCCGACGTGGCCGGCCAGCCGATCGCCGGCAACCTCAACCAGCTCGCCGAGCTCAAGCGGAAGAACCCGAAGCTGCGGGTGCTGATCTCGCTGGGCGGCTGGACCGGGTCGGCGACCTTCTCCGACGCGGCCCTGACCGACGCCGCCCGCAAGAAGCTGGTCGGCTCCTGCGTGGACCTGTGGCTCAAGGGCAACCTGCCCGGACTGTCCGCGGGCGTCGCCGCCGGCATCTTCGACGGCATCGACCTCGACTGGGAGTGGCCCGGCTCCTCCGGCAACGACGGCAACGTGATCCGGCCCGAGGACAAGCCGAACTTCACCCTGCTGACCGCCGAGTTCCGCAGCCAACTCGACGCGCTGGGCCGCAAGAACCGCCGGCACTACGACCTCACCGCGTTCCTGCCGGCCGCCCCGGCCAAGATCGACGCCGGCTTCGAGGCGAAGAAGATTTTCAAGTACCTCGACTTCGGCACCGTGCAGGGCTACGACTTCCACGGCTCGTGGGAGGCCAGGACCAACCAGCAGTCGGCCCTGCGGGTCCCGGCGGGCGCGCCCGACAACCCCGACTTCTCCGTCGAGGTCGCCATCGACACGTGGCGGGACCGCGGGGCGCCGGGCCGCAAGCTCGTGCTGGGCATCCCGTACTACGGCCAGGGCTGGACCGGCACCACCGGCGGTCTCTTCTCGGCGGCCACCGGCGGCGCGCCCGGCACCTTCGCGGTGGGCACCGAGGACTACAAGGTGCTGAAGAACCTGCCGAAGCAGGGCTATCGGCTGCACCGGGACTGGCGTTCCGGGCACTCGTGGCTCTCCGACGGCACTACCTTCTGGACCTACGACGACCCGGCGCAGATCCTGCAGAAGACGGCGTACATCCGCACCGAGGGGCTCGGCGGGGCGATGATGTGGTCGCTCGACGGCGACGACGAGCGGGCCTCGCTCACCCGTACCATCTCGGCGGGTCTCTGGACCCCCTGGCGGTAGCTTTCGCGGGCCGGAGCGCTGCGCCGTTCGGCGCAGCGCTCCGGCCGTTCGGCGCAACTCGATCACGACCCGGCACATCTCGGGCGAAACCTCTCGGTAGCCTGCGGCGATGGCGTGACCTACGGTCACCGCCTCGTCTGCGCTCCGATGAGGAGGTCCCGCGTTTGTCTACGCCGCGCAGCGACCGCAGCCCGTGGAACTGGCTGCTGGTCATCCCGATCGTGCTCCCGCTGATCACCCCGCTGTACAACTTCGACAGCCCGCGGCTGTGGGGGTTTCCGGCGTTCTACTGGCTGCAGCTCTCCTTCGTCTTCGTCGGCGTCGCCACGACGTCGATCGTGTATCAAATGACCCGGAAGCCACCGTCCTCGCCGGCTTCCGCTCCGTCGTCTTCGTCTTCGTCCTCGTCGGAGGCTTCGGATGAGTGAGCACATCACCGAGATCGTCGTTTTCACGCTGCTGTTCCTGCTGGTCAGCGCGATGGGCTTCGTGGCGGCCAAGTGGCGGGCGCCCAAGGACATGGCGCACCTCGACGAGTGGGGGCTCGGCGGGCGCAGCTTCGGCGGCTGGGTCACCTGGTTCCTGGTCGGCGGTGACCTCTACACCGCGTACACGTTCGTCGCGGTGCCCGCCCTGATCTTCGGGGCCGGCGCGGCGGGCTTCTTCGCGGTGCCGTACACGGTGGTCATCTACCCGCTGTTCTTCCTCATCCTGATCCGGCTCTGGTCGGTGTCGCACCGGCACGGCTTCGTGACCCCCGCCGACTTCGTCCGGACCCGCTTCGACTCGCCGCTGCTCGCGCTGCTGGTCGCCATCACCGGCATCGTCGCGACCATGCCGTACATCGCGCTGCAGCTGGTCGGCATCGAGGCGGTGCTCAAGACGATGGGCGTGACCGGCGACAGCGCGCTCGCCCGGCACGCGCCGATCATCGTTGCCTTCGCGATCCTGGCGGCGTACACCTATCAGTCCGGGCTGCGGGCGCCGGCGCTGATCGCGTTCGTCAAGGACACGCTGATCTACATCGTGATCCTGGTGGCGGTGCTCTACCTGCCGTACAAGTTGGGCGGTTGGGGTTCGATCTTCGACGACGCCGCCGCGAAGTTCGAGGCCTCACCCGCACCCAACGACGGGCTCACCCTCAACACCAACAACCAGCTCCAGTACATCACCCTGGCGGTGGGCTCGGCGCTCGCGCTCTTCCTGTACCCACACAGCATCACCGGCGTGCTGGCCAGCAAGAACCGCAACGTGATCAAGCGGAACATGTCGGCGCTGCCGGCGTACAGCTTGCTGCTCGGCCTGATCGCCCTGCTCGGCTTCATGGCCATCTCGGCCGGGGTGAAGCCGCTGCCCGGCGCCACGCAGGG
Source organism: Actinoplanes sp. ATCC 53533 (assembly GCF_003947245.1). Classification (NCBI taxonomy): domain Bacteria; kingdom Bacillati; phylum Actinomycetota; class Actinomycetes; order Micromonosporales; family Micromonosporaceae; genus Actinoplanes; species Actinoplanes sp. ATCC 53533. The sequence continues at coordinate 44,181 of NZ_QHHV01000075.1, forward strand.
CAGCGTCGACAGCAACACGGTCGTGCCGCTGCTCTTCGACCAGCAGTTCCCGTCCTGGTTCGCGGGCGTCGCGTTCGCGGCGATCGGCATCGGTGCCCTGGTCCCGGCGGCGATCATGTCGATCGCGGCGGCGAACCTGTTCACCCGCAACATCTACAAGGAATACATCCGCAAGGACGCGACCCACGCGCAGGAGGCCGGCGTCGCCAAGATCGCCTCGCTGGTGGTGAAGCTCGGCGCGGTCGCGTTCATCATCTTCCTGGACCCGCAGTTCTCCATCGACCTGCAGCTCATCGGCGGCGTTCTCATCCTGCAGACCGCACCGGCGGTGGCCGTCGGCCTCTACACCCGGTGGCTGCACCGCGGCGGCCTGATCGCCGGCTGGGCCGCCGGCATGGGCCTCGGCCTGTGGATGCTCTATCAGATTCCGAACGCGGCGACCAAGCGCGCGCACTTCGGCGGCTCGGCGTTCCCGCTGGAGAAGTTCGGCTTCGACACCCCGAGGACGATCTACGTCGGCTTCGTAGCGGTCCTGCTCAACCTGCTGGTCGCGGTGGTCGTGACACTGATCCTGCGGGCGATGAGGACAGCCGAGGGCATCGACGGCACCGAGCCGGACGACTACTTCGCCGACGAGGGCGACCCGCGGCTGGAGGAGTCCCGCCGTACCCCGGACGCTCTCGCTTCCTCGACCTGACCCGACCGCCCCTCGGTGCCGCGGCCCCGGATGTCCTATCCGGGGCCGCGGCCTTTCAGGTAGGCGTCCATGTCCTGGGTCAGCCGCAGCAGGGTGCCCGCGAGCTCCCGGCGTTCCTGGGCCGACCAGCCGTGCAGGACCTCGGCGTAGATTTCGCGGCGGGCCTTGCTCACGGCGTCGACCTGGGCGAGGCCGCGGTCGCTGGCCGCGACGACGCTGCCGCGGCCGTCCTGCGGATCGGGGGTGCGCACCACCAGGCCGTCCCGGTGCAGGGCGCTGACCTGCCGGGTCACGGTCGAGCCGTCCAGATTGAGCCGGGTGGCGACGGCGGAGACATTCTGCGGGCCGGCTTCCTGCAGGAAGCGCAGGATCACGTACGCGGCCCGGTCGAGCGCCCGATGCGGGCGCGGCGAGGAACGGCGGGTCGCCTCACCCAGCCGCATCAGCATGGCCACCTGGGTCTCGATAACCCCGAGAGCCGAGTCGTCGTCCGCCATCTGTCCGTCCCCGGTCGTCGCTATGGTTTTGAGGATTCCTGACAGTACGCCGGAAGCACGTCAGCCGAAGGCCCGCCACAACAGGATGAGACCGACGACCGCGCCAAAGGTGACGATGAGCACCTTGAGCACCCGCGCGGGCAGGCGACGGGCAAGCCGCGCGCCCACGTACCCACCGACGATCGTGGCCGGGGCGATCGCGAGTACGGCCCCCCAGTGCACCGGGGCGAAGAACCCGAAGACCACCACGGTGGTCAGCCCGACGCAGGCGGAGAGCACATTCTTGAGCGCGTTGATGCGATTCAGCGTCTCGTCCAGCACGAGCGCGAGCGCGGCTATGTACATGACACCGAGCGCCGCGCCGAAATAGCCGCCGTAGACCGCCCCGGCGAAGACGACGATATGCAGGGTCAGGTTGCTGACGCCGGCCTTCTTCTCGGCCCTCTCGGCCTTCTTCTCGGCCCTCTCCTCGGCCCTCTCCTCGGTCTTGTCTTCGGTCTTGTCTTCGGTCCTCTCGCCGGTTCTGTTGCTGGCTGCTTTGTTGATCGGGCCGCTGGTCCGCGCGTCGGCCGCCTGGCCGATCTGCTCTTGGGCCGCTGGGCTGGTCTGCTCTTGGGTCGCCTGGCCGGTCCGCCTGTCGATCGCCCGGCCGACCAGGGCCCGCAGCCGGTCCTGGAAGAAGAGGATCGCGGCGGCGCCGAGCACGAGGAACGGCACGACGACCTCGAACGCCCGGGCCGGCGTGCCGAGCAGCAGCAGGCAGCCGACAACGGTCCCGAGCAGGCTGGTCGGCACGACGGCCCGCAACCGCCGCCCCTGCCCGGCAAGATCGGCCCGGCTCCCCACGACGCTGGAGACATAACCGGGGAAGACCGCGGTCGAATTGGTGACGTTGGCGTCCACCGACGGCAACCCGACGGCGATCAGGCTGGGAAACGTGATCAGCGAACCGCCCCCGGCGATGGCGTTGACCACTCCGGCCGCCAGCCCGGCGGCGACCAGCAGCACGATGTGGGCGAGATCCATGATGCCGAGGAATCTACGTGGCGCCGCAGGCCCTGTCGCTTGTCGGTCCGCTGCCCGCGCGCCCTGCGACGTCGGTAGGATGGTCTCGCGACGGACGAGTCGACCGGGCGGTCGCGTTGGTGTTCTCCCGAGAACGCCGCCGAGGAACGTCCGGACTCCACAGAGCAGGGTGGTTGTTAACGGCAACCCGGGGTGACCCGCGGGAAAGTGCCACAGAGAAGAGACCGCCGGCCTCGTGCCGGTAAGGGTGAAACGGTGGGGTAAGAGCCCACCAGCACCCCGGGCGACCGGGGTGGCTTGGTAAACCCCACCCGGAGCAAGGCCAAGAAAGGCCACCGCCGCGAGGCGGTGGCTGGCGCAGGCACTCGAGGGCTGCTCGCCCAAGTCTGCGGGTAGGCCGCAAGAGCATGCCGGCAACGGCACGCCTAGATGGATGACCGCCGCCGGCGGCCGAAAGGCCGTCGCGCACAGAATCCGGCGTACAGGTCGACTCGTCCGTCGCCCTCAAGGCACCGGCTCCGCAGAGCCACCGACCACCCAGCACCGCCGAGATCGCGTCATCCTGGGAGCCTGCCTGTCCGGCGAGGACGAGACTGCGCTCGGGCAGAGCGCGTGAGCCCTTGCGGCTGGTAGTTCCTCGGCAGCGGTAGGGCCGCAGCAATGCCGGTCGGTCCGCTACGGTGCCTGCGTGTCAACTGTCGAAGACGCCCTCGCGGCTGCCCGCAACAAGCCCGAATACAGGGCCGGAGTCTGGGCGTTTCGCGCAATGCTGGTAATCGCAGCGGTGCTCCTCTCCAACACCGCCCTGTCCTTCCTCCCGCGTTGGCCAACAACGCTGCTCTGGCTCGCCAATCTGGCGGCCGTGCTTTATGGCTATCTTCAGTTCAGTCGAGCCGGCGTGCGTGTTACTGGTATGTCGAAGGATGTCTGGAGCCGCCGCAGGATGGTCTACCGGGACGTGTTCGGTCTTGGCCGGCGGTAGCCCGGTACCCTCCTCCTGCCAGGTCAAGCGATGCCGCTGGCATCAGGCACGTCTTGCGGTGTTGGTCCGTTGCTCGTAGGGATTATGGGTTCGCGGACGCTCACGGATCACGCTTCTTCTGATCTCGCGCAACTCGGGCGTCCCCAGATAGTAACGCCCTCTCGTTTCTCCTTGGGCCTCCAGGAGGCCCGCACTCACCATGAATCGAAGATCTCGGTTTGCGGTTCCGACTTCGATATCTGCATCCTTTTCGTACACGGGCCGCCTTACCTTCAACCCTAGTGTGGCCGAATACAGTGCGAAGACCGCCCGCTCTGGCAATCGGCGTTGCACCACGACCTTCTCCAGTTCGGCCCACGTCCTGCTGGCATCATCAACCCGCCTGAGAACAGTTTGTGCCTGCATGTGGTGAGCGACGAGGTTGAAGCGAACCCAGCCCTTCGCATCTCGTTCTGGATGCCATTCCCCAGATCCGACCTCAGCCAAGACCGAGTAGTACGACTGCGTATTGCGACCCAGCCACTCTTCAATGCTGCTGAACTCCGGAGAGAGGATCTTCTCCCTGGCGAGCACCATTGTCTGCAACGCGCGGGCCATGCGCCCGTTGCCGTCCCGGAAGGGGTGAATCATGACAAGGTTCAAATGAGCCATCGCAGCTCGGACAAAAACAGGACACTCGTCATCCCATGTTGTGAGGCTCGCAACGAGCTCTTGCATCAGGGCAGGCACATCGTCGGCGTCCGGGCCCTCGTACACTTTGACATTTCTTTCCTCGTCATGGACGAAGATCTGCCCCGGTCGGTATCGGCCAGGACTCTTTGAAAGATCATGGCCCAGCATCATGAAATGTAGACTTCGAATCAATGACTCATCAAGACTGAAGGCGGCATCATCGGCCAGTTGCTGGATGTAGGTTAGTGCGTTGCGATAGCCGACAATCTCAAGTGACGTGCGTCGGTCGGCATCGAGCGGCTCCTCGTCCTCCATGATCGCGAGGGCGTCATCGAGGCTGACGTCGTACCCTTCGATGCTGTTCGATCCTCTAACCGCTCGGGCCTTGAGGTTGCGCCGCATCTGACCCTTCCACCGCCTCGGCTCGTGGAGGTAGATGCGCAGCTCGCGGCGTAGTTGGTTGATTTCTTCGATGACTCGAAGGTCGTCCGGGTCGAGGCTGGGCGCACGGAACAGCATGTACCCAGCGTGGCGGTTGACAGAACTTCTGTCAACTTGAACAGATGATCTATCAATCTGCCAACACGTAGCGTG
>NZ_QHHV01000076.1:0-26983 GCF_003947245.1 Actinoplanes sp. ATCC 53533
GGCACGCCACGGCCYGGCCCGGCACGTCACGGCCTGGCCCGGCCCGGCACGTCACGGCCCGGCCTGGCCCGGCACGTCACGGCCCGGCCTGGCACGTCACGGCCCGGCCCGGCCTGGCCCGGCACGTCACGGCCCGGCCTGGSCCGGCACGTCACGGCCCGGCACGTCACGGTCCGGTGCGGCACGCCACGGCCACGGCCCGGTGCGGCTTGACGAATCCGGCGCCGATCGCTTCCCGGGACGTCTGACGCCGCCCTCCTGCGCATCTCGGGCGGGCGTCCCATCGTGCGCACGCTGAGCGGCGCGAAGCGCAGAAGCGGCCGGCGATGTGTCTGACCTGCGAATCTGCACCTGCGCGGCGGTGACGGGACTCACTGCGCTGGTGGCGTCGAAGCGTGCGACGCTCACCGCATGCAGCTTGATCCGCGTGGGCCGCGTTTCGCCGCGGCGCTGACCACCGCCGTGCTTGTCGTTGTGCTCGCCACCGGGTGGGGATGGCTGGCGCTTGTTCAGACCGTCGTGTTCGCGATCACCGCCGCTGACCCGCGCCGCGGACCGTATTCCCTGCTCTACCGCTACCTGGTGGCGCATCGGCTCGGGCCGGCGACCGAGCGGGAGGATGCCGCGCCGGTCCGTTTCGCGCAGCTTGTCGGTTTCGCCTTCCTGGCTGTCGCGTCGGTGGGCTACCTGTCCGGTGCTCCCGGCGTGGGGGTGGCGTTCGCGGGGTTCGGGTTGCTGGCTGCCTTTCTCAACGCGGCCTTTGGCCTCTGTCTCGGCTGCGAGGCTTACCTGGCCGCCCGCCGCCTCACCGCCAAGCGCGCTTGAGCTTCGAGCCGCTGCCTTCTGTCGCCGCCTGGTGCGCTTGGGCTTCGGGCCGCTGCCTTCTGTCGCGGTCTTGCCGTCAGGTGCGCTTGAGCTTCGGGCCGCTGCCTTCTGTCGCCATCTTGCCGTCAGGTGCGCTTGAGCTTCGGGCCGCTGCCTTCTGTCGCCATCTTGCCGTCAGGTGCGCTTGAGCTTCAGGCCGCTGCCTTCGTCCGCCGCACTGGCGACCCCGCCGCCTGGACGCCTGGCCGCCTGTAGGCATTGAGTAGAAAAATCGCCCATTTGGGTAGGTCGATCGCGGCTCGATGGAGCTGAAAATAAGTAGCGTCCGGAAACGCCCAAGATGCCAGTTGAATGCCCGGAAAGGCGGATCCGCCCGCCACCCTCAGCGAGGTTGACGGGCGGATGCCGTGAGGAAATTAGAACTTCGGAGCGTCCGGGGCCTCCAGCAGGCCCAGCCGCAGCGCCGTCATCAGCGCCTGGGCCCGGTTTGCCGCGCCCAGCTTCTCGTACAGCTTCGAGATGTGGGTCTTGGCCGTGGACTCGCTGACGAACAGCTGCTTGGCGATGCCGGCCACGCTCATGCCGTCGGCCAGCAGGCGCAGCACCTGGCCCTCGCGGGGCGAGAGCTGTGGGCCGGACGGTGCCAGGCGCCGCTTCATGGCCTCGGCGAGGTCGGCCGCGGTGAATGCGCTCGGCGCCGACGCGGCGTGCCGCGCGGCGGCCACGACCTCGTCGGCCGGGGCGGTTTTGGGCACGAACGCGCTGGCCCCGGCCTCGAGTGCGCCGAAGAGCTGGTCGTCGCCCGCGTACATGGTGAGGACCACGATGCCCATGTTGGCGTTGTTCTTGCGCAACGCGCGGGTTGCCTCGAGGCCGCTGCCGTCGGGCAGCCGCAGGTCCATGATGACCACGTCCGGCTGCAACGCGCCGGCCTGCCGGACTGCTTCGGCGGCCGTGGCGGCCTCCCCGACGACCTCGAACTGCCGGTCCCGCTCGAACGCGTGCCGCAGCCCCTTACGAATCAGGTCGTGATCGTCGACGAGCAGCACCTTGGTGCGGGTCGTCGGCATCGGACTGGTCGACATGCTCGGGTTACTCCCCTTCTGGTGCGGAAACGCTATCCCGCACGCTATCGCGCCGAGCCGAGGTTCCGAGCACTACCGCAACGGTTGTCCCGCTGGGGTGTCGCGGTCTGATCTCTAGCCGACCCCGGATACGTTCCGCCCTCTCGGCCATGATCGCAAGGCCGTAGCGCCCGTCCGGACGATCATCTGCGAAGCCCTTGCCGTCGTCGGTGACCTCGATCTCCGCGTACGGGGGGTCGACCGTGCACGTCACCCACAGGTTGGCGGCGCCCGCGTGCTTGCGGGCGTTGGTGATCGCCTCCTGGGCGATGCGCAGCAATTCGGCCTCCGTCGCGGCCGGCAGCCGGGCCGTTGACTCGTCGAATGTGAAGTGCACCCGCAAGCCGGCCGACGTGCCCAGGGTCCGGGCATATTCGGCGATGGCCGCGGCGAGCCCGCCGTTGCGGTCCACCTCGGAGCGCAGCTCGAAGAGGCTCAGCCGCAGCTCGGTGATCACCCGGGTGACCTCGCCGCGCAGCGTGCGCAGCTCCTCGGCGGTCTCGTCGGCGCCCTCGGGCAGGGTCGCCTGCGCGTTGTCGATGCCGTATCCGACCATGACCAGCTCCTGGGCCACGCCGTCGTGGATCTCGCGGGCCAGCCGCTGACGTTCCTCATTGGTCGCCAGCGACCGCACGTCGTCGAAGAGCAGCGCGGCCTCCAGCCGCAGCGCGGCCGGGCCGGTCACCTCGGTGACCCGGGCGACGACCGCGGACGGGTATGCGCTCAGCACGTCGGCCTCGAGGATCACCAGCCCGATCGTGCGCACCCCGGCGACCAGCGGCACGACCAGCGACGAGGCGTCCCCGCCTTGATGCGACCGGGCCTGCGAGCGCGAGGCGGTCTGCGGCTGTTGCGAGGCCCACGCGTCGGCGATCGCGGAGTCGGCGTCGAGGGTGACCTCCCAGTCGACCCGCTCGGCGCCGGTCTGGGCCAGCACCACGAGCCGCCCGCCGCCGCTGGCGGACAGCACGGCCGCGCGATGACCGGGCGCGACCTGGCGAAGCTCCTCCAGGAGGTGCTCGGAGATGCCGCCGGGGTCGAGCGTGGCGCCGGGCAACGAACGGGCCACGCTGCGTAGCTGGGTCAGGAGTCGGGTGGCCTCCGCGTACGGCTGCGGTTTGTTTTCCACCGGGGTCATGAGCTGCCGCATCGTGTCGGCCGCGAAGGTGATGATCGCGCCTTGCACCAGCCACTGACCGCACGCGGCCAGGTAGCCCGGCTGCAGGATGACCGCGTCGCCGTCGCCGACCACCAGCCCGCCGACGACCATCGCCACGGTCGCGACCCCGAGCAGCGCGGCGCCCTCGGTCGCCCGGCGCTGCAAACCGGCGGTGAGCAGCGGAACGACGAGGTAGGGCAGGATCGCCTCGGCACCGAAGCCGGCGGAGATGGTCGCGTTCGCGGCAGCGGCGACCGACCCGGCGGCCAGCCCGGTGATCGCGACCTCGGCGAACCGCCCGAGCGGCGCGGCGATCCGATGGTCGGGGGCGAAGAACGCCGGCAGGGCGGCGACCAGCAGCAACGCGATCCAGCGCAGCTGGCCGGGATCCCGGGTGGCGATGAGCGTGAGGGCCGCGACCAGGGCGAGCACGATGAGGCGGGCCGCCACCGCGAGCGGATGGACGCGCGCGGGGAAGCTGGCTGAGGCTGGCACGTGACGGATCGTAGCCGCACCCTGTGACAACGGCCCATCGGCGACTCGGCGGAGCACGGTGGCGTCCCGAAACAGGCCCGGACGGGTGGTGGGCCGGGGGCCGGCTGGAAGGTCATGGGGGTGCCTGTCATGGGTCCGTGCATGGTGCTGGCCGTCGGTGAGGTCAGCTCCGCGGCACCTCACCGACAAAGGCACTCGAACGAGGCACCGACCGCTTCGGGGCGCTTGGCAGGTGGCTGACCGCCGGCAAAGCAGACGTCTCCCAGGGGGCTTTTGGCCGTCGCTCGGCCGGGAGCGGAGTGCGGCAGGGGGCGAGCCGAGCCGGCCGGTCCGGGCCGGGCGGAATCGGCCCGTCGATGGGTGGTGCCCGGTGGTCCGGATCGGGGCATGCACCGGGTAACCTGCCAGCCATGGCGGACACCTCGACGCAGTCGATCCAGGTCCAGGCGCCCCTTGCTCAGGTGGCCGCGGTGATCTGCGATTTCCCGCGTTACCCCGAGTGGGCGGACGCGCTGAAGCAGGTCGAGGTTCTCGAGGAGTACGAGGACGGTTACGCCGCCCAGGTCCGGTTCGTCATCGACGCGGGTCCGCTCGCCGACGACTACGCGCTGGACTACGCGTACGCGGAGGATCTGTCGCGGATCGAGTGGCACCTGGTCGCGCCGTCGAAGATGCAGCGCACCCTCAACGGCTCCTATGACCTGGCCGACAACGGTGACGGAACGACGACCGTGACGTACATGCTGGAGGTGGAGCTCTCCATCGGCATGCTGGGCATGTTCCGTCGCAAGGCCGAGAAAATGATCATGGATACGGCGTTGAAGGAGCTCAAACGCCGCGTCGAGAGCCTCGCCAAGGCATAGCCGGGCGGGCGGCCGCGCCGCAACCGGCGGGCGCGCGAGCAGGGGGAGCAGGACATGGCAGAGGCCACGGGAACGGCACGCCAGGAGGCCGAACGGCTGGTCGCCACGGTGCTCGCCATGGCGTCCCAGGCAGGACTGGGCGACGCACCGAAGGACCGCGAATCCGCCGGTTCGCCGGGGCTGACCGACATGATCTCCGGTCTGGTCGGCCAGTTCCTGGGCGGTGCCTCCGACAACCCGCCCCCCGCCACCCCGCGCCAGCACCGCGACTCCGCCGACCACACCGACGGCGAGTACGGCGCCGGCGGGCAGGGTCGTGCTGCGGAGGACAGCGGTCACCACGGCGCCGACCGGCAAAGCACCGACCCGCGAGGCAGCGGTGCCCGGCAGGATGCCGGGCAGCACGGCGGCGGGCAGCGCAGCACCGAAAAAGGCAGCACCGAAAAAGACGGTGCCGCCGGGCGTGGACATGGCCGGCAGCAGGGTGCCGGTCAACAGCTGTGGGACGTTCTGGGTGGGTTTGGCGGTTGGTCCACGGGCAGTGCGGAATGCTGCGTGTGTCCGATCTGCCGGGCCATCGCCGGGGTCCGGGATCCGAGTCCTGAGCAGGCGGAACGTCTGGCGACGGGCGCGGGTGAGTTCGCCAGCGGGGTGGCGAGTCTGCTCCGTGCCTTCTCGGTGGTGGCCGGCACGACGGGCGGTTCGAATCGGCGCAAGCCGCCGGCTCGGCCGACGACGACACCCGACCAGGCCTGGTCGGCGGCGACCCGCAGGACCACCCCGGCCGACAGCACCCCGCCGCACCACGAGGTTCGCGAGGGCGACGACCCGTGGACGGCGGCAACACGCGCTCCCCGGCCCCAGCCGGCCGACGCGCCGGCAGCACGAGCCGCCGCGCCGACGGACGCGACGGCCCGAGCGGCGGCAGCACAAGCGGCCACCCAGACCGACGCCACCGGGCTGGCTGATACCGCGGACCGAACCGGCGCCGCTGGGTCGGTGGATACCCAGGCCCAGACCGATGGTGCCGGCATGTCGGCCGCTGATGTCCGGCGGCAGGGCGATCCCTGGGCGGCGGCGACCCGCGCGCCGAGGCGGCCCGCCCCCACGCGCACGGCCGGCACGGCCGCAGCGGGCGGTGCGAGCGCGGAGGCCGCTGCGTTTGCGGATGCGGAGCTGGCTGGGGTCCGGGGCTCGGCTGCGGTGTCTGCGGAGGCCGGCATGGCCGCAGCGGACGGTGCGAGCGCGCAGGTCGCTGCCTCTGCGGATGCGGAACCGGCTACGGACCGTGCGGGACGCGCCGGCCGTGAGCCGATCCGGGACCCCGCTGCTGCGTCTGAGGGCGCCGGTGCCCGTACCGGGAAGGTTGGGGAAGCCGGCGCCGGTGCCGGAAAGGTCTGGGGCATCGATGTCTGGGCGGCGGCGACCGCCGCGGACAGCGACACGGCCGGTGATACCGGCGTGGCGGATGGGCTCAGCGTGGATCATGATGTTCCGGGCACTGCGCCGGCTGCTTCGGCGGCCGAGGGCCGTGGTGCCGTTCCGGGCGGCGCTGCCCGGGCCGGCGACGCGGTGTGACACAACAGAGGGGACGGGCAGCGTGACGCTGACCATCGGAGTCGACGTCGGTGGGACGAAGGTGGCCGGCGGGGTGGTGGACGACCACGGTGTGGTGCTCGCGCAGACCCGGCGGGAGACGCCGGCCGAGGATCCGGCCGGCACCCGGGACACCATCGTGGCGGTCGCCGCCGAGTTGGCCGCCGCGTATCCCGAGGCCAAGGCCGTCGGGATCGGCGCCGCCGCCTGGATCGACGCCGCCGGGGCCACCGTCCTCTTCGCGCCGAATCTCGCCTGGCGGGATGAGCCGGTGCGGGATTACGTCGCCAAGGCCGTCGGGTTGCCCACCGTTCTGGAGAACGACGCCAACGTCGCCGCCTGGGCCGAGTTCCGGTACGGCGCCGCGCGGCAGGCCGACGACTCCATGGTGATGATCACCGTGGGCACCGGCATCGGTGGTGGCATCGTGATCAACGGTGGGTTGTGGCGGGGCGCCAACGGTATCGCCGCCGAGCTTGGGCACATCCAGTCCGTGAACGACGGGCATCCCTGCGGCTGCGGGCGGCTCGGCTGCCTGGAGCAGTATGCCAGCGGCAACGCCCTCGTCCGTTTCGCGCAGGCCGGTGCGCGGCAGGAGCCGGACCGGGCGTCGTTGCTGCTCGGTCTCGCCGGCGGTGACGCCGGCGCGATCAGCGGGCGGATGATCACCCAGGCCGCGCAGGGTGGCGACGGGGTGGCCCGGGACGCGTTCGCGCAGATCGGCTACTGGCTCGGGGTCGCGATGGCCGATCTGGCCCAGGTCTTCGACCCGCAGGTGCTGGTGGTCGGCGGCGGCGTGATCGACGCCGGTGAGCTGCTGATGGGGCCGACCGAACGGACCTACCGGGACCAGTTGGCCCAGCGGGGCCGGTTCCCGGTCGCGGAGATCCGGGCAGCCGAGACCGGCAACACGGCGGGTGTGCTCGGCGCCGCCGATCTCGCCCGGCACATCTGACCAGTGACGAGGGAGTGACGAGTGTCCGGGGTCCCGCTGCGGGTATTGAGCTACAACGTGCACGGCCTGCGCGACGATCGGGCGGCCCTGACCGGGCTCGTCCGCGACCTCGCCCCGGATGTCGTCGTCGTGCAGGAGGCGCCGCGCCGGTTTCGCTGGCGGTCCAAGTGTGCGGCCCTGGCCAACGACTTCGGCCTGGTCGTGGCCACCGGCGGCCTGCCGTCGCTGGGCAACCTGATCCTGGTCAGCCTGCGGGTACGGGTCCACGAGCAGTGGAACCTGCGGTATCCGCTGACGCCCGGCCGGCACCTGCGCGGGGCCGCGTTCGCCCGGTGCTCGGTGCGCGGGGCGCAGTTCACGGTCTCCGGCTCGCACCTGGCCACCGACGCCCGGGAGCGGCCGGATCAGGCGGCCCGCTGGAAGGAAGCGCTGTCGGCGGTCGAAGGCTCGCTGATCGCGGCCGGTGATCTCAACGAGGGTCCGGGCGGGGGCGCCTGGCGGACGATCGCCGACGGCCTCACCGACACCGCTGGGGCCGCCTCCCCGGCCCTCACCTTCCCGGCCACCCTGCCCCGGCTGCGCCTCGACGGGCTCTTCGTGTCGCCGGAGATCGAGGTCGAGCGCTACGAGGTCGTGGAGACCGAGCAGGCCCGGCGGGCCAGCGACCACCTGCCCGTCCTGGCCGAACTGGCCCTACCTTCCGAGTAGCCCTCGCTTCTGCGAGTATCTCCGGGTGCCCGACACCCCTGACATCGCGGACCGGCACGACGCGGTCTGTGTGATCGGCGCCGGCGGCTGCGGCCTCACGGCGATCAAGAACCTGCGCGAGCAGGGCTTCGCCGTTGACTGCTACGAGCGCGAGACCTCGGTCGGCGGCGCCTGGAACTGGCGGCACGACCGCAGCCCGGTGTACGCCTCGACCCACCTCATTTCATCCCGCCCGCTCACCGAGTTCCCGGACTTTCCGATGCCGGATGACTGGCCCGACTTCCCGCACCACAGCCGCCTGCTGAGCTATCTGGAGCGCTACGCCGAGCACTTCGGCCTCGGCGACAGCATCTGGTTCGGCACCGAGGTCGTCTCCGTCACGCCGGTCGGCGACGGGCGCTGGGACGTCACCACCCGCAGCACCGGCGGCGGCGCGGAGCGGGTGCAGCGATATGCGGCCGTGGTCATCGCCAACGGGCACAACTGGTCGCCGAAGGCGTTGCCCCTGGACACCTCGGCCTACCGGGGGCAGGTGATCCACTCGTCGGCGTACAAGGACCCGGCGCAGCTGCGCGGGCGCAAGGTGCTCGTCGTCGGCGGCGGCAACACCGGCTGTGACATCGCCGTCGAGGCCGCCCAGCAGGCGAGCGCGGTCTGGCACTCGACCAGGCGCGGCTACTGGTACGCGCCCAAGTATGTTCTCGGCCGCCCCGCCGACCAGGTCAACGACAAGATGCTGCAACTGCGCCTGCCGCTGTGGCTGCGCCAGTGGATGTATCACCGCACGCTGCGGCTCACCGTCGGCGACTTCACCCGGTTCGGCCTGCCCAGGCCCGACCACCGCCCGTACGAGAGCCACCCGGTGGTCAACAGCCAGCTCGTCTACTACCTGGGCCACGGCCGGATCACCCCGGTCCCGGACGTGACCGGCCTCGAGGGGTCGACTGTGGAGCTGGCCGACGGCCGGCGCGTCGAGCCCGACCTGGTCATCACCGCGACCGGCTATCTGCCCCGGTTCGAGTTCCTCGACCCCGACCTGCTCGACATCGATACCGACGGCAAGCCCGATCTGCACCTGCACGCGTTCGCCCGCAAGCACCCGACGCTCGCCGTGATCGGGCTGCTGCAGCCCGACGCCGGGCTGTTCCCGCTCGCGCACTGGCAGAGCGTCGCCGTGGCCCGCTGGCTGCGCCTGCGGGTGGACGACCCGGTCCGGGCCGCCGCGGTGCAGCAGAAGGAGTCGGCACGGCCGCTGCGGTCGTGGACGCGGCTGCGGCTGGTGCCGTCGTCACGGCACTGGTTCGAGGTCAGCCACACCGGTTACCTGCGCGCTCTGGAAGACCTTCTGAAGCAGCTGGAGCCCGCATGAGGTCGCAGGTGTTGCGGTTCACCGACTGGACGTCGCCGGTGCCGCCGGTCGAGCGGGAGGTGCTCAGCGCCCTGCCGGAACCCGCCGGGGACAACCCGCCGGTGCTGTTCGTGCCGGGGCTGGCCCATGGGGCGTGGGCGTTCGCCGAGCACTGGCTGGCGCACACCGCGTCGCGGGGTTACCCGGCCTGGTCGGTGAGCCCGCGGGCGAACGGGTCGCTGCGGGCGTACGTGCACGACGTGGTGCAGGTGGCCGCGGGCCTGCCGCGACAGGCCGTGCTGGTGGGTCACGGCGCGGGCGCGCTCGTGGTGGCGCACGCGCTGGCCCGCTATCCGGCCCGGGCCGCGGTGCTGGCCGCGCCGGTGCCGGCGGGCTGGTCGGCGCTGGGTGCCGCGCTGCAGGCCAATCCGTTCGGCACGCTGCCGGCGCTGGTCGGTGCGGCGCCCCGGCTGAGCCGTCGGCAGCTCTTCAGCGCGGACCTGCCGGGAGCCGAGGACTACCGGGCGAAGCTGGTGCGCACCCCGGCCAAGGTCTACCGGCAGATGCTCTTCGCGAGCCCGCCGGCGGCGCCGGTCGGCGACCCGCCGGTCCTGGTGGTGGGCAGCCCGGACGACCGAGTGGTGCCGCGGCAGGCGCTGGACCGTACGGCGGGCCGGTTCGGCGGTGCGCCGCTGCTGTTCCCCGGGATGGCCCACGACCTGATGCTCGACACCGACTGGCGGGAGCCGATCGACGCGATCCTGGACTGGCTGACCAAGGAGCTAGCGGCGTAGGCCCTCCGCCAGCCGCCCGGTGTGGTCCAGGGCGGTCAGGTAGGCGCGGGCCCAGGCCAGGATGTCGCAGCGGGCCAGGTGCTCGCGCATCGCCCGCATCCGGCGTTGCAGGTCGGCCGGGTCGGCGTCCATCGCGCGCAGCAGCGTCGCCTTCAGGCCGTCGACGTCGTGCGGGTTGACCAGGAACGCGTCCTCGAGCTCGGCGGCGGCCCCGGCGAACTCGCTGAGCACCAGCGCGCCGGTGCCGGCGGCGCGGGCGGCCACGTACTCCTTGGCGACCAGGTTCATGCCGTCGCGCAGCGGGGTCACCACCATCAGGTCGGCGGTCTGGTAGAGCGCGGCCAGGTCGGCGCGGTCGAACGGCTGGTTCAGGTAGTGGATGGCCGGCTCGCCGACGCGGCCGTACTCGCCGTTGATCCGGCCGACCTCGCCCTCGATCCGGTCCCGCAGCACCCGGTAGCTGTCCACGCGTTCCCGGCTCGGCACGGCCACCTGCACCATGACGGTTTCGTGGACCTTGACCCGGCCGTCCCGGAGCAGCTCGCTGTAGGCCGTCAGGCGGTGCTCGATGCCCTTGGTGTAGTCCAGCCGGTCGACGCTGAGCAGCACCCGCCGCGGCTGGCCCAGGTCGGTGCGTAACTGCTTGGCGTGCTGGACCACGTCGGGGCGCGCGGCGAGCGCCTCCATCTCGCTGACGTCGATCGAGACGGGGAACGCGCCGGTGCGCACCTCGCGGCCGTCGAGGGTGATCTGGTCGTCGGTGACGCGCGCGCCGAGCAGCTTGGTGGCGAGCTGGGCGACGTTGTGCGCGGCCTGCGGGCGCTGGAAGCCGACCAGGTCCGCGCCGAGCATCCCGCCCAGCAACTCGGTCCGGCGGGGGAGCTGCATGAACAGCTCCGGCGGCGGGAACGGCACGTGCAGGAAGAAGCCGATGAGGACGTCCGGGCGCAGCTCGCGCAGCAGCTGGGGGACGAGCTGCAGGTGGTAGTCCTGGACCCAGACCGCGGCGCCGGGCTCGGCGACCTCGGCGGCCGTCTCGGCGAAGCGCCGGTTCACGTCCCGGTAGGTCTCCCACCAGCCCCGGTCGAAGACGGGCTGCTCGACGGCGTCGTGGTAGAGCGGCCAGAGGGTGGAGTTGGCGAAGCCCTCGTAATAGCCGCGGAGCTCCTGTTCGGACAGTGCGACCGGGCGGATCCGCAGGGTGCCGATGTCGGGCAGGGCGGGCGCGCTGTCGATGCCGCCGTTCCAGCCGACCCAGGTCGCCGGGGTCTGCTGCAGGATCGCGTGCAGGGCGCTGGCGAGACCGCCGGGGCTGCGCCGCCATTCACACGCGCCGTCCGGGGCGGAGCTGTCGTCCAGGGGGAGGCGGTTGGCGACGACCACGAGCGAGCTCTGGCGCATCCACGAAAGGTTACGCGATGGCTACCCAGCGAAACAACGTCAGTGATCTATGCCTCGTCAGACGACCGCGCCGTCGTCGAAGTCATCGTCGTCGTCGCCCGAGCGCAGCCGCCAGACCAGGGTCACCGCGCCGCCGACGATGGCGGTGAAGCCGATCAGGGTCACGAAATTGCGCTCGATCGGCAGCAGCCACGGGAACAGGAACAGCACGAAACCCAGCACAACGCCCATGACGCCGGCGATCGCGTACTTCGAGATGTGTGGCAGCGGCGGCGGGGGCGGCGGGGTGTAGCGGTCGTCGTCCTCGCCCTCGCTGTCGTCGTCGATGCCGCTGCCGAACGTGTCGAGCCCGTCGAGCAGGGAC
Source organism: Actinoplanes sp. ATCC 53533 (assembly GCF_003947245.1). NCBI lineage: Bacteria > Bacillati > Actinomycetota > Actinomycetes > Micromonosporales > Micromonosporaceae > Actinoplanes > Actinoplanes sp. ATCC 53533. The sequence continues at coordinate 11,633 of NZ_QHHV01000076.1, forward strand.
GGCTCGTCGGTGCGGCGGCGGTTCAGCGAGACGCCGGAGAAGTCGGCGGCCGACGGCAGCTTGCCGCCCGGCTGACGGGGTTGTTCCGGTGGGTCGTTCGGCGGCGGGTCCGGCGCGCGGGTCGGGTCGACGCCCTCCGACGCGGGCCACGGCGGGGCCGTCGGGTCGGTCGGGGTGTGGAAGCCCGCGACGATCTTGGCCCACTCGGCGTCCACGGTGCCCTGGTCGGTGCGGGTGTCGGACTTGGGGGGCGGCGCGGTGTGGCCGGCGCCGCCGGTCAGCTTGTTGAGGTGCTCGCGGGCCGTGTCGAGGTGGGTGCGGTCGACGTAGAGCCGGTCGGTGGGCCGGGCCGGGAAGGTGGTGGCGCGCAGGATCGGGTTGAGGTCGGCGGAGGGCTGCAGGTATGCGGCGATGCCGCCGGCGGCCAGCACGTCCAGGAGGTGCTCACCGACGCGGGGATCCACGTCGCCCGCGGCCGCATAGTCGGCCGCGTCGAGCCCGTTGTCCCGCCGCCCGCGACGGGCGCCACCCGCTGCCACCCTGCTCACTCCTCGCTTCGCGCCGTCGCGCGTTGTGCCCGCCTCGTCCGGCGGATGTCGGTACCCGTTCAGCTGCGCCCGGCCGACCGTGCCTTGAATGGTGACACGAGACATGCCGGTTCCGGGAGTGCGTTGTGGCGTGCCGCTCCCGCTTCGTACGCTTTCGGTTGCCGCACGACCGCGGCGCGCGGGAAAGGACACCGGTGTTCTACTGGCTGCTCAAGTACGTCGTGCTGGGACCTGTCCTGAAATGTGTCTTCCGCCCCGATGTGGAGGGGCTGCAGCACGTTCCGGGATCTGGGCCCGTGATCCTGGCCTGCAACCACCTCTCCTTCTCCGACTCGATCTTCACACCGTTGCTGGTGAATCGGAGGGTGACGTTCGTCGCCAAAGCGGAGTACTTCACCGGCAAGGGGATCAAAGGCTGGCTCATGCGACAGTTCTTCGTCAGCACGGGGACGATCCCGGTGGACCGTTCGGGCGGGAAGGCGGCCCGGGCGGCCCTGGACACCCAGTTGCGGGTGCTGCGCGGCGGAAACATCGCGGGCATCTACCCCGAGGGCACCCGCTCGCCGGACGGCCGGCTCTACCGCGGCAAGACCGGCGTGGCCCGGCTGGCCCTGGAGAGCGGCGCGCCGGTCGTGCCGGTCGCGCTGCTCAACACCGACGAGATCCAGCCGACCGGCAAGCTGATCCCGAAGGTCAAGCGGGTCAAGATCCGCTTCGGCGCCCCGCTGGACTTCTCCCGGTACGCGCCGTCGGTCGGCGACCGCTTCGTCGAGCGCGCGGTCACCGACGAGATCATGTACGAGCTGATGACCCTCACCGGCCGCCCGTACGTCGACGTCTACGCCGCGTCCCTGAAGACCGCCATCGTCGCCCCCACCGCGCCCACCGAGGGCCGCAACCAAAGTCGGACTGCGCCCGTCGGTGTCGAGGGCGCCGAAAAAGACTAGGCGCTCTTTGCCGTGGTCTTTTTCGGTGGCCTCGACACCGACCTCGAGGGGCGCAGTCCCGTCGAGCCGGAGGCGAGACCTACTTATCAGCCATGCCGGCTCGGCGGCGGAGGGCTGACACGTCGGTGACGACGATGCGGCGGCCCTCCGTGCGGAGCCAGCCGCGGCTGGCGAACGAGCCGATCGCCTGGTTCACGCTCTGCCGGGAGCCGCCCGCCATCTCCGCGAGCTGGCTCTGGTTCAGCTCAATGGTGATCATCGGCGCCTGGCTCTCCCCGGCCAGCCGGACCAGGGTCTTGGCCACCCGGCCGGGCAGGTCCAGGAAGACGTGGTCGGCGTTCTGCTCGGTGAGCCGGCGGATCAGCGCGCCCACCGAGCGCATCACCGCGTCCAGGATGCGCGGGTTGGAGTGCACCAGATCGATGAACGCGACCCGGGACAGGGCCAGCGCCTGGCTGTCCTCGATCGCCTCGGCCGACGCCGAGCGGGTCAGCGCGTCCAGCAGGGAAACCTCGCCGAGCACGTCGGGCGGGCGGACCACGGTGAGCACGGCCCGCTCGCCGGTCGGCGCGGTGCGGAACACGGCGATGGCGCCGCGGCGCAGGATGATCAGCGAATCGCCGGGGTCGTGCTCGACGAAGAGGATCTGGCCCTTGCGGTATGTGCGCGGAACAGCGGCCGCGATGACGCGCTGGCGGACGTCCGGCTCCAGTCCGGCGAACATCTCCACGCCGGTGAGCGCGTCGCCCTGCTCTGCCAGTCGATGATCCACGGTCAGTCCCTCCCCGATCGGGACCCCCGTGGACATAGTTGTCCGGCGCCGGCCCCACGACGCGAACGATCACTCTTAGCATGAAGAGCACCGTCGACGCCATTTGATACATCCAGCAGACGCATACGATCATCCCGCTCCTGTAGCTATCTGTACACCCTCCAATCGCCCCCCGTGACTGTCGCCCACCGTGTCCGTCATCAATACAGGCTGTACCGGGATAATCGCCGCCGTGCCGGATGACGACCTTCTTCGATCGACATTGCGCGACCGGTGGCACCTCGTACCGGCCGAGATCACGGCGCTGCCCGGGGGCCTGCTGTCGCACGGCTGGGACGTGACCGCGGGCGGCGAGCGCTTCGTGGCGCGCCTGGCCGACCCCGCCGCGCGCCAGCCCGTCGAGGCGGGCCTGGCCGCGGCCGGGCACCTGCGGAGCACCGGCATCGAAGCGGGCGAGCCGGTGCGAACGCTCTCCGGCGGCCTCACCGCGGAGACCCCGGCCGGTGCGCTGGCCGTGCTGCGCCGCGCGCCGGGCCGTACCCTCGACGGCCGCGACCCGATCGACCAGCAGTTCTGGGGCGACCGCCTGGGCGCGGTGCACAGGGCGCTGCAGGGCTTCCACCACCCCGGCCTGCGCCGCTGGAAGCTGCTCGACCCGGAGGCGGCGCACCTGGCGATCCAGCCCTGGCTGCGCCCGGCGGTCACCGAGGCGGTGACGGCGATGACCAGGCTCACGGTCACCGACCGGCTGACCTACGGCGTGCTGCACGGCGACCCGGCCCCGGAGATCTTCCTGGTCGACCCGGCGACCGGCCGCGCGGGCCTGCTCGACTGCGGGGCCAGCGGCACCGGCCCGCTGCTCTACGACGTGGCGGCGGCGGTGGTCTACGCGGGCGGCACGGACACCTCGGCCGAGCTCCTGGACGGCTACCTCGCGGCGAGCCCGGTCGCCGAGGACGAACTGCACGCGGCGCTCCCGGTCCTGCTGCGCTTCCGCTGGGCGGTGCAGGCCGACTGGTCGGCGCGACGCCTCGTCCGCGGCGACCAGGAGGGCGCCCGCGAGGCGCTGGAGCGGGCCAAGGAGGCCCTGGCGGAGACGACCGGCGCGGCATAGGCAAGGATGTCCGCGATGGCCTACCGGTATTTCTACGACTGCGAATTCATCGAGGACGGGCGCACGGTAGACCTGGTCTCGATCGGCATGGTGGACGAGTTCGGCCGCGAGTTCTACGCGGTCTCGACCGAGTTCGACGACTCCCGGGCGGTGCCCTGGGTCCGCCGCAACGTGCTCGACAAGCTGCCGTCCCCGGCCGACCCGGCATGGCGCTCCCGCGAGCGCATCCGCGACGACCTCTACGAGTTCCTCCGCGAGCCGATCCAGGGCCGCGACGAGCCGATCGAGCTCTGGGCCTGGTATGCGGCCTACGACCACGTGGCGCTGGCCCAGCTCTGGGGTGCGATGCCGGCGCTGCCGCGCGAGATCCCCCGCTTCACCAAGGACCTCCGCCAGCGCTGGGACGACCTCGGCCGCCCGACCCTGCCGACCGCCCAGGGCAGGCACGACGCGCTGGTGGACGCGAAACACAACCTGGCCCGCTGGCGCGCCATGGGCGGCTGACGGTCCGGCTCCAGATCGAGATCAAATTCCGGTCGGCACCGGGCAACCGGGCACGACATCCGGTTTGAGTTCTTCGCACCAAGGCACGGACGCGGCGGGAAATGCCGAACCGGGCACGCGTTGAGGTGCATGCTGACACGGCTGGGTTCGGGGAGGCGGGCCGCTTTGGTCCGGGCTGCGGTTGGCGACTACAGTGCGCTTGCGGCCCGCCCCGGGACCCCGGCAACGCAGCCGGACGACCGTCTGCTGTGAAGGCGGGCAGGCTCGCGACCCGATCAGGGAGGACGAGTAATCATGCGCATCGGCGTGCTCACCGGCGGCGGAGACTGCCCCGGTCTGAACGCGGTGATCCGGGCGGTGGTCCGTAAGGGCGTAGCCACTTACGGACACGAGTTCGTCGGATTCCGCGACGGGTGGAAGGGCCCCCTGGAGGGCCTGACGAAGCCCCTCGGCATCGCCGAGGTCCGGGGGATCCTGCCGCGCGGCGGCACCATCCTGGGCTCTTCCCGCACCAACCCGTTCAAGATCGACGGCGGGGTTGAGCGGATCAAGGCCAACCTGGCCGAGCAGGGCGTCGAGGCGCTCGTCGCGATCGGTGGCGAGGACACTCTCGGCGTCGCGACCAAGCTCAACGATCTGGGCGTGAACGTCGTCGGCGTGCCGAAGACGATCGACAACGACCTGAACGCCACGGACTACACCTTCGGCTTCGACACCGCGGTCAACATCGCGATGGAGGCCATCGACCGGCTGCACACCACGGCCGAGTCGCACCACCGCACCCTGGTGGTCGAGGTCATGGGCCGGCACGCCGGCTGGATCGCGCTGCACGCCGGCCTCGCCGGCGGCGCCAACGTCATCCTGCTGCCGGAGCGCAACTTCGACGTGGAGCAGGTGGCCACTTACGTGACCAAGCGCTTCCAGGTCGAGTATGCCCCGATCGTCGTGGTCGCCGAGGGCGCGCAGCCGCTCGAGGGCCAGATGTCGCTGCAGAACCAGGAGCTCGACGCGTTCGGCCACGTCCGCCTCGGCGGCATCGGCCAGTGGCTGGCCCAGCAGTTGGAGGAGAAGACCGGCAAGGAGGCCCGCACGGTCGTCCTCGGTCACATCCAGCGTGGCGGCACGCCCAGCGCGTTCGACCGGGTTCTCGCGACCCGGTTCGGTCTGCAGGCGATCGACGCCGTCCACGAGGGTGATTTCGGTAAGATGATGGCGTTGCGTGGCACCGACATCGTCCGCGTCCCGCTCGCCGACGGCACCGGCGAGCTCAAGACCGTTCCGATCTCGCGGTACGACGAGGCCGAGGTCTTTTTCGGCAGCTGAGTTGATATCGAGAGAAGGGGGCGGCCGTCGGTCGTCCCCTTTTCCCATTCCGAAGGGTCCCCGATGGGCAATCATTTGATCGCGGTGATCGGCGCCGGCAAGCTCGGCGAGCTGGTCCTGTCCGGCCTGCTGCGGGCCGGCTGGCCGGCCAACCAGCTCATCGCCACCACCCGGCGCCCGGAGCGGGCCGCCGAGCTGGCCGAGCGCTACGGCATCCGGCCGACCCTCAACCTCACCGCCGTCACCCAGGCCGACGTGCTGCTGGTGGCGGTCAAGCCGCAGGACGCGGGCCGGCTGCTCGACGAGTTCGGCATGAAGATCCCGCCGGGCAAGCTGGTGATCTCGCTCTGCGCGGGCCTGCCGACGAGCTTCTTCACCGAGCGGCTGCCGGGCGGCATTCCGGTGGTGCGGGTCATGACGAACACCCCGGCGCTGGTGGATCAGGCGATGACGGTGATCTCGGCGGGCCCGTACGCGACCGACGAGCACCTGGCGCTGACCGAGGAGATCTTCCAGCCGCTGGGCAAGACGATGCGGGTGCCGGAGGCCCAGCAGGATGCCGTGACCGCGCTGTCCGGTTCCGGACCGGCGTATTTCTACCTGCTGGTCGAGGCGATGATCGACGCCGGGATCCTGCTCGGGCTGCCGCGCCAGGTCGCGCACGAGCTGATCGTGCAGACCGCGATCGGCTCGGCCGTGATGCTGCGCGACTCGGGCGAGCACCCGGTGAAGCTGCGCGAGGCGGTCACCTCCCCGGCCGGCACGACCATCTCGGCGATCCGCGAGCTGGAGAAGCACGGGGTGCGCGCCGCGTTCCTGGCCGCCCTGGAGGCGGCCCGCGACCGGGCCCGGGAGATCGCCGCGCAGTCGGCCTGACTCAATACCAGATGGCGATCCGGCTGCCTTCGTTCTCCTCGGGCGGGCTGGGGTGGCTCTGGGCCGCCCCGGTCGCCATCCGGTGCGCGCTCCAGGCCACTGCGGCCGCGTCCAGGATGTCGTCGGGCGGGGCCTGACCGGCCGGTCCGAGCTGGTCGGGCAGCACGATGCCGTGCCGGGCCAGCAACTGCCGGCGGCGGGCCTGCCCGGTCCAGGTCTTCTTCGCGTACGCCAGCGGCTCGCCCGCCATCTGCCGGAACGAGACCTCCGGGTGGGCCTCGAAGAGCAGCCCCGGGTGCCGTTCCCAGATGGCGTTGGCCTCGAGCAGCTTGGGCCGCATCGCCCAGGACTGGCGGCTGAGCCCTGCGCCGGTGAGCTCGCGGCAGAGCCGGTTGGCGGCGGCGAAGTCGCCCTCCTGCCAGACCGCGCGCGGCGGCACCCGGAAGACGCTGCCGCGCCGCGGGCCGAGCTGGTCGGCGGCGAGGGTGTCCGCGGCGCGCCAGCGGTCGGGGAGCATGCCGAGCGGGATGTCGACGCCGATCACGGCCGCGCCGGAGCTGCCCGCGACGATCTCGTACAGGGTGGACGCCAGCATCGCCCGGCCGAAGCCGCCGTCGCGCAGCTCGACCCCCACCCAGCCCAGGGCGTACGCGTCGACGCCGATCACGTGGAGGCTCATCCGCGGCTCAGCGAGGGAGTAGTTTCTCGATGACGGCGACGAGTTCGCCGTCCTGCGGGTCGGTACCCGGTGCGAACCGGGCGGCGACCGCGCCGCTCGGGCCGACCACGAACTTCTCGAAGTTCCAGCCGATGTCCGGGCCGTCGCCGATCAGCTCCCGGTAGAGCGGATGGCGCCCGGGCCCGTTCACATCCACCTTCTCGGTGAGCGGGAACGTCACACCGTAGGTCGCCCGGCAGAAGTCCTCGATCTCGGCGGCCGTGCCCGGCTCCTGGCCGGCGAACTGGTTGCACGGGACGCCGAGGACGACCAGGCCACGGTCCGCATAGGTATCGGCGAGCCGCTGCAGGCCGGCGTACTGCGGGGTGTGCCCGCAGCGGGAGGCCACATTGACCACCAGGACGACATGATCGCGGTAGCGATCCATATCGGCCGGTCCGCCCGAGAGTGTGCCGATGTCGACGGCAAAGATGGTCATGACCGCAGACTACGCGCTGTGCCCGAGTGAGTGCACGCCGTCGCGGCCCTCGCCGGAAAAGTTAAGGCAGCGCTTAATCAGCGATGACCTTCTTGACTCATGTTCATAGATGTGACTACCGTCTCCTCAACTTCCCTTTGGAAAGTTTCCTAACTGTTCTTGAGGAGACTGCAGTGAAGAAATCCCTCCGCCGCGCGCTGTGGGCCGGGGTCATCGTGGTGGTCGCGGCCGTCGCGATTCCCACGGTCCAGGCCTCCGCCGCCGTCGCGTGTGCCCCCGCCTGGAGTGCCTCGGCCGTCTACGTCAAGGACAACTCCGTCTCGTACCAGTCGAAGAACTACACCGCGAAGTGGTGGACCACCAACGAGGTCCCGACCGCCAGCGGCGAGTGGGGCGTCTGGGCAGACAAGGGCGCCTGTGGTGGCACCACGGACCCGACCACTCCGCCACCCACGACCCCGCCGACCACGCCTCCGACGACGCCGCCGGGCGGCGGCAAGAACGTCGTCGGCTACTTCGCCGAGTGGGGCGTCTACGGCCGCAACTACCACGTCAAGAACCTGGTGACGAGCGGCTCAGCGGCCAAGCTGACGCACATCCTGTACGCCTTCGGCAACACCACCGGCGGCCAGTGCTCGATCGGTGACGCGTACGCCGACTACGACAAGGCGTACACCGCGGCCGACAGTGTGGACGGCGTCGCCGACACCTGGGACGCCGGCGCGCTGCGCGGCTCCTTCAACCAGCTGCGCAAGCTCAAGAAGCTGTACCCGAACATCAAGGTGATCTGGTCGTTCGGCGGCTGGACCTGGTCCGGTGGCTTCACCCAGGCCGCCGCGAACCCGACCGCGTTCGCCAACTCCTGCTACAACCTGGTCAAGGACTCCCGCTGGGCGGACGTCTTCGACGGCATCGACGTCGACTGGGAGTATCCGAACGCCTGCGGCCTGACCTGCGACGCCAGCGGGCCGGACTCCTACAACAGGGTCATCTCGGCGCTGCGCACCAAGTTCGGCCAGAACTTCCTGGTCACCTCGGCGATCTCGGCCGACGGCTCCAACGGCGGCAAGCTGGACGCGGCCGACTACGCGGCGGGCATCGCGAAGCTGAACCTCGTCTTCCCGATGACCTACGACTACTTCGGCGCGTTCGCCCCGCAGGGCCCGACCGCCCCGCACTCGCCGCTGACCTCGTACGCCGGCATCCCGCAGCAGGGCTTCTGGTCCGACGCGGCGATCCAGAAGCTGAAGAGCAAGGGCGTGCCGGCCAGCAAGATGCTGCTCGGCATCGGCTTCTACGGCCGGGGCTGGACCGGTGTCACCCAGACCGCTCCGGGCGGCACGGCCACCGGCGCGGCGCCGGGCACCTACGAGGCGGGCATCGAGGACTACAAGGTGCTCAAGGGCAGCTGCCCGGCCACCGGCACGGTGGGCGGCACCGCGTACGCCAAGTGCGGCAGCAACTGGTGGAGTTACGACACCCCGAGCACCATCGCCGGCAAGATGACCTACGCCAAGCAGCAGGGTCTGGGCGGCGCGTTCTTCTGGGAATTCTCCGGCGACACCAGCAACGGCGAGCTGATCACCGCGATCAAGAACGGTCTCAACTAGTTACGTCCTAGATCTGACTTCCTAGATCGTGGGGCGCCGGGGATCCTCCCGGCGCCCCCTTTCCCTGCGCGGATAGGCTTCCTGGCATGCGCCGAGAGTGGCATCAGCTCAGTCATCCCGGGGTCGGCACCACCGCCCTGCAGACGTCCCGCCCGTCGACCGACTCCGCCGAGGATTCGGCCCTGGGCCTGGACAGGTGGCGGGAGCTACCGCGCCTGCAGATGCCGCCGTGGGCGGACCCGGACGAGGTCGCCTCGGTCTGCCGCGTGCTCGACACGGTCCCGTCGATCGTCGCGCCGTACGAGGTCGACCAGCTCCGGCACCGGCTCGCCGAGGTCTGCGAGGGTCGCGCCTTCCTGCTGCAGGGCGGCGACTGCGCCGAGACCTTCGCCGACAACACCGAGAGCCACCTGCTGGCCAACGCCCGCACGCTGCTGCAGATGGCGGTCGTGCTGACCTACGGCGCCTCGATGCCGGTGGTCAAGGTGGCCCGGGTCGCGGGCCAGTACACCAAGCCCCGGTCCGCGCCGACGGACTCGCTGGGCCTGCCGGCATACCGCGGTGACCTGATCAACTCGCTCGACGCGAACGAGGCGGCGCGGGTCGCCGATCCGCAGCGCATGATCCGGGCGTACGCGAACTCCGCCGCGGCGATGAACATGCTGCGGGCGTACCTGTCGGGCGGCCTGGCCGACCTGGCCGGCCTGCACGACTGGAACAAGGACTTCGTCCGGGCCTCGCCGGCCGGCGAGCGCTACGAGGCGATCGCCCGCGAGATCGACCGCGCCCTGGACTTCATCCGGGCCTGCGGCATGACCGAGGACGAGGCGCTGCGCACGGTCAGCCTGTACTGCTCGCACGAGGCCCTGGCGCTGGAGTACGACCGCGCGCTGACCCGGGTCTCCGACGGCAAGGCGTACGGCCTGTCCGGGCACTTCCTCTGGATCGGCGAGCGCACCCGGCAGCTCGACCACGCGCACATCGACTTCATCAGCCGCATCGCCAACCCGATCGGCGTCAAGCTCGGCCCCGGCACCAGCCCCGAGACGGCGATCGAGCTCTGCGAGAAGCTCAACCCGGAGAACATCCCGGGCCGGCTCACCCTGATCAGCCGGATGGGCAACGGCAAGGTCCGCGACGCGCTGCCGCCGATCGTGGAGAAGGTCACCGCCACCGGCGCCAAGGTGGTGTGGCAGTGCGACCCGATGCACGGCAACACCCACGAGTCCTCGAACGGCTACAAGACGCGGCACTTCGACCGCGTGGTCGACGAGGTGCTCGGCTACTTCGAGGTGCACCGCGGCCTGGGCACCCACCCGGGCGGCATCCACATCGAGCTGACCGGCGAGGACGTCACCGAGTGCCTCGGCGGCGCGCAGGGCATCGAGGATCTCGACCTGCCGGACCGCTACGAGACGGCCTGCGACCCGCGCCTGAACACCCAGCAGAGCCTCGAACTGGCCTTCCTGGTCGCGGAGATGCTGCGTGGTTGATCTCCGATCCGACACCGTCACCAGGCCGACCGCGGCGATGCGCGAGGCCATGGCGACCGCGCCGGTCGGCGACGACGTCTTCGGCGACGACCCGACGGTCAACGAGCTGGAGCGGCAGGTGGCCGAGCTGTTCGGCCACGAGGCGGCCCTGTTCGCCCCGTCCGGCACGATGGCCAACCAGATCGCCCTGCAACTCGTCGTGCCACCGGGCGGCGAGCTGCTGGCCGGCGCGGACGCGCACGTGGTCACGTACGAGATGGGCGCGGCCGCCGCACTCGGCGGCATCTCCACCCGCACCTGGCCGTCGACGGGCGCGACGCTGGAGGTGGACCAGATCGAGGCGATGATCCGGCCGGCCGGCTTCCCGTCGGTGCCGACCCGGGCGATCGCGGTCGAGCAGACCCACAACCTCGGCGGCGGCGGGGTGGTCTCGCTGGAGACCCTGCGCCGCCTGCGCGCGGTGGCCGACGCGGCGGGCGTGACCCTGCATTGCGACGGCGCCCGGATCTGGCACGCGCACATCGCGGATTCCGTGCCGCTCGCGGCCTACGGGGAGCTGTTCGACACGCTGTCGGTCTGCCTCTCCAAGGGCCTCGGCGCGCCGGTCGGCTCGCTGGTGGTGGGCAGCGCGGAGCGCATCGCGCGGGCCCGGCTGCTCCGCAAGCGGCTGGGCGGCGGAATGCGCCAGGTCGGCATCCTCGCGGCGGCGGGGCAGCACGCCCTGCGCCACCACCTGACCCGGCTCGCCGACGACCACGCGCGGGCCCGGCGGCTGGCCGAGGCGCTGGAACCGCTCGGGGTGGTCGAGGCGGCGAAGGTGCGCACCAACCTCGTACCGCTGGACCTGACGAAGGCGGCGCTGGACGCACCGTCGCTGGCCGCGGCGGCCGCCGAGCGGGGGGTGCTGATCGCGGCGATGCTCCCGCGGACCGCGCGGCTGGTGACGCACCTCGACGTCGGTGACGACGAGCTCGACGAAGCGATCAGGGTGCTGGTGGGGCTGCTTTCCAGTTAGCCACCGTGGTGACGGCTGCCTGCTGCGGGAAGATCTTTTCGGTGAGGACCCGGTGGACCTCGGGGTCCGAGTCCAGGCAGGCGTCGGCCAGGACGGTCAGGCTGTAGTCCAGGTCTGCCGCCTGGCGCAGGGTGGACAGCACGACGCCGCTGGTGGCGATGCCGGTGAGGATCAGGTGGTCGAACTCGCCGACGCGCAGGATCATGTCGAGGTCGCTGCCGGCGAAGGCGCTGACGCGGCGCTTGGTGACCAGGATGTCGCCGCGCTCGGGTGCCACGTCCGGGTGGATCTCCATGGCCTGCGGGCCGCCGGCCGCCGCTGCTGCCGGGTTGTGGGCGAGGGCGCCGAACATCTTGTTGCGGGGGCTGATCTCCGGGACTCCCGGGCGGAAGCCGACGGTCGCGTAGATCACCGGAATGCCGGCGGACCGGGCCGCGCCGATCGCCTCGCCCAGGCGCGGCAGGTAGCCGGGATCGGGATAGCGGGCGACGACCGCGTTCTGGACGTCCATGACGAGGAGAGCCTGCTTGGTCACCGTCATCCTTCCGTGCCGAGGGTAAGTCAACAGCCGATTACTTGAGCACCGTAGCCGGTTCGTGCGCTCCGGTGCCAAGGGGGGCCGGCGACGAGTCTCACACCGCCTGGTCGTCGGCGGTGGTCTCGGTCACGACTGCGGGCGGAGCTCCTTCAGCAGCGCGATGTCCGCCGCGTGGCCCTCGTGTTCCTTGCCCGACGGGGTCTCCACGATCACCGGGATGCCCGCGGTCGCCGGGTGGGCCAGCAGCTCCGCGAAGGCCGCCGTGCCGATCCGGCCCGCGCCGATCGTCTCGTGGCGGTCCCGGGTCGAGCCGCACTCGTCCTTCGAGTCGTTCGCGTGGATCAGCTGCAGGCGGCCCGGGCCGGCCGTCGCCACCAGGGTGTCCAGCGTCTCGGTCATGCCGCCCGGCGTCGCCAGGTCGTGGCCCGCCGACCAGGCGTGGCAGGTGTCGAAGCAGACGCCGAGCCACGGGTGGTGCTCCACGGCCGCCAGGTACGGGCCCAGATCCTGCATCTTCGAGGCCAGGCTGCGCCCGCCGCCCGCGCTCGGCTCCACCAGCACCTTCGGCAGGCCCTGCGCCGCGGCCACGTCCAGCAGCGGCAGCAGCGCCTCGCGGACCTGGTGCAGCGCCTTGTCGTCGTGGGCCGGGTCGACCGAGCTGCCCGCGTGGTAGACCACCGCCGTCGCGCCGATCGCGGCACCGCGGCGCAGCGCGTGCTCCAGGGTCTCCACCGACCGTTGCACGGTCAGCTCGGTGGGGGAGCCCAGGTTTACCAGCAGGGAGGCGTGAATATACGCCGGCAGGCCCCGCTCGCCGCACCCGTCCCGGAACAGGGTGTCCTGCTTCGGGTCGCCGGGCGGCAGCGCCCAGCCGCGCGAATTCGAGACGTACACCTGCAGCGCCTCGGAGCCGGCCGCGTCCACGTATGGCAGCGCCGCCTTGGCCAGGCCCCCCGATGTCTTCGTGTGTGAGCCGATCGGCTGGCTCACGCGCACGTCAGCACCACCTCGGTCTGCGGCGCCACCGGGGTGCCCGCGGGCGGGTTCTGGGCCCGGACCAGGCCGTTGGGGTTGAAGTCGAGGCGGGCCCGCAGGTTTTGCCCCTCCAGCGTCAGCTTCGCCTGCTGACACGGCTGGTTGTTGACGTCCGGCACGGCGACCTGCGGCGGGCCCTTGCTGACCACGAGCTTGATCTCGTCGTCCTTCTCGGCGCCGGTCCCCGGCTTCGGGGACTGATCGATGATCTGGTCGCCGGGCTCGTTGCTGTCCTTGTACTGCTCGACGACGGTCAGGCCGAGCTCCTGCGCCTGGCCGCGGGCGTCGTTGATGTTCTTGCCGGTGAAGTCGGGCACGGTGATCGGCGCCCGGCCCTTGCTGACCACCACGGTGACGGTGGCGCCGGACTTGAGCTGCGAATTCGCCTTGGGGTCGGTGGAGATGACCACGCCCTGCGGGATCGTGTCGCTGTACTTGCCCGTGCCTTCCTTGAGCTTGAGCTTGCTGCTCTCCAGCTCGCCGCGGGCCGCGGCCAGCTCCATGCCCACGACGTCGGGCACCGGGTAGCGCTCCGGGCCCAGCGACAGGACGAGCGTGACCGGGCCGCCCTTGATGATCCGGGTGGCGGCCGGCGGGTCCTGGCTCAGCACGACGTCCTTGGGGACGTTCTCGCTGTACGCGCCGTCGCCGATGCGCACCTCGAAGCCCTCCCGGGCGGCGGCCTGCTCGGCCTGCGCCCGGCTCATGTTCACCAGCTGCGGTGAGTCGGTGTATCGGCCCATGGTCACCCACCAGGTGCTGCCGATGACGACGAGCACCATCAGCACCACCGCGGACAGGATCATGATCCGGCGCGGGTCGCCGCCGAGCCGGCGGGCCGCGCCGCCCATGCCCCCCGGCGGCGGCCCGGCGGCCCGGCGCTGGCCGCCGCGGACGCGGTTGCCCTGCTCCGGCAGGCGGGCCCAGCCGGGACGGTTGCCACCGGTGGCCGGGAAGGTGGAGGTGATCGCGGGTACGAGCGCGGTGGCGTCGGCGCCCGGGGGCCGTGGCGGGACCTGGCGCAGCAGCGCGGTCTCGACGTTCGCCGCGCCCAGGTCGTCGCGGACCACCTGCACCGCGGAGAGCATCGCGCCCGCGTCGGTGTAGCGGCCGCCCGGGTCGCGCCGGGTGGCCCGGGTGACGAGCTCGTCGAGCACCGGGGGCAGGCCCTTGACGATGCCGGACGGCGCCGGGACGTCGTTGTCGACGTGCTGCCAGGCGACCTCGACCGGCTCGTCGCCGTCGTACGGGACCCGGCCGGTGAGCATCTCGAAGAGCACGATGCCGGCCGAGTAGACGTCGGTGCGCGCGTCAGCGTGCCCGTCGGTGACCAGCTCGGGCGCCACGTAGGCGACCGTGGCCATGAGCTGGCCGGAGTCGTCGCTGCTGCTGGCCTCGACCGCGCGGGCCAGGCCGAAGTCGGCCACCTTCGCCACGCTGTCGACCAGGTTGGCGATGCCGCCGCTGGGCGCCTCGGCGACCAGCACATTTTCCGGCTTGACGTCGCGGTGCACCAGGCCGGCGCGGTGCGCGGCGGCGATGGCGGCGAGCATCTGCTCCAGGATGGCCAGTGCCTCGACCGGGTTGAGCCGGCGGCGCTGGGTGAGCAGGTCGCGCAGGGTGCGGCCCTGCACGTACTCCATCACCAGATATGGCAGGCCCTGGTGGCGGCCCTGGTCGTAGACGGCGACGACGCTGGGGTGGGTGAGCCGGGCAATCGTCTTCGCCTCGTCGGTGAAGCGGTCGACGAAGTGCACGTTCGTCGCCTGCGACGGGTGAATGATTTTCAGCGCCACGGTGCGTTCGAGTCGGTCGTCCACAGCGGTGTACACAGTCGCCATGCCACCACGGGCCACGCGACCGGTGATCCGGTAGCGCCCGTCAATCGTTGTGCCGATCAACGTGTCGGCGACAGTCGTGTCCATCGGCGTGAAGTGTATGTGTCCTTCCGTGCGTGGCAGCCCAGGATGTCATAGCTGAGACCTAACGGGTACAGCACGAGTCCCTGACCAGGGACGATAAGAGAAAAACGACCCACGGGGCCGGGCCCCGCGAGTCGTTTATCGTGATAAATCGGATCAGTGCCGTCGCGCGTGGTGTCGGCGGTTCTCGCCGTCGTCCGGCTCCGCGGTGTCGTCCGGCCCTTCCGAAGCGGCCGAAGTGGGCGATTCGCTGGGCTCCGGGGAGTCGCTGCCGTCCGGCGCGGACGAGTCCGGCGAGGGCGTCGCCGACGGGCCGTGCGGCGTCGGCACCGGCACTGTCGGCGTCGGCACCGGCGGGTTCGCGCAGCATGCGGTCGGCCGGATCTCCGGATCTCCGGCCACCGGCCGGCCACCCGGCGTGGCCCGCGGCGACCGCGACGCGACGACCTGCGGCGCGGCCGGCGCGGCGGCGGTCGTCGCGGGCAGCACCCGTACGG
>NZ_QHHV01000077.1:0-16600 GCF_003947245.1 Actinoplanes sp. ATCC 53533
CCCACTGCGCTCGAACATGGCCGAGGTTCGCTCTGAATTTTGATCGATCTTCTAGGATTGAGTTCCACTCGCCAGCCGCCTCTTGGATGGCATTGAGCATGCTTTCAATCTCTTCCCTGGTGAACGCATAGCGCTCGTTTTGAGTGCTGAGGCCAGTTAGACTGTCTGGGGCGCCGAACAACGAGAATGCATGTTTGGTCAGCGCCTTCATCTGCATCACGGCAGATGAGAGGCGATCGATGGCTTGGTACGCACTCGGCGGAGACCCGGTGTTGTTGGCTCCGGTTGCGGCAACCGCGACAGCCCATAATTCTTGCCCGGTACGCACCGCGAGCCGTTGAGCGCCGGCTCGTTCCACGCGGTTCGCTTGATCCATGGCCAACCGTTGGAGCACAACGAGGGCGAACGGGATGCCAAAGAAGGCTCCGGCCAGGGTCGAAACCATATTTGTGAGGAAAGGCTTGTCCGACCAAAACCCGGTTGCGTCGCCCCACATGCTCAAGGCGAAGGTCAGGCAGCCCGCGATGGGCGAGATGATGATGGTCCCACGAAGGACGGGACCGCTTTCGTCCCAGATGCGATTTCGAATTGAACCCACGCCGGCGGCGACCCGAAACCAGCGCATGCGGTGCCGGAGTAGGTGTTTCAAGCGAGCAATCAAGATCCTAAATGATCGAGATCTTGGAGCTGCCGTCAGAGCGCCGCGTGACCGAGGCGTTTTCGGTTCACCTGAACCCCGTTCCGCCGAGCCGTCCAATGAATCTCCGTAAAGCTGGCTGATTCGACCGAACTCATGGTACGCCGCAGAGTCGAGCCCATTCTCAGCCGCGTCGGGCCTCTCCACCTCAAGGCCGACTGAATTCGCCCATGGCCGCCGCCACCCGCTGTGGCACCGTGGACGGGGTGATCTTCCACTCCGACCGAGGCAGAGCGAGTACGCCAGCGAGGCCTGCGAGACCGCCTGCCGGCGTCTGGGCGTGCTGTAGTCCATGGGCCGGGTCGGCTCCGCGCTGGACAACGCCGCCGCGGAATCCTTCAACTCCACCATCAAGGTCGAGTACATCCACCGGCACCGGTTCACCACCCGGGCCGAGGCCCGCCTGGAGATCTCCACCTGGATCGTCGACTTCTACAACCTGCGCCGCAGGCACAGCACCTGCGACGGCATGTCACCCATCGACTACGAACACTTCATGGCCGAAAGCCAAGAGGACCGAAGCCGCATAGCGGAACCCTCCACGATTCCGGGGGATTGACATGCGATGATCTCCGGCATGCCCCACACTGCGCCCCCGTCCGTACGTTTCGTCCGCCTGGGCCCGGCCGTCTTCGAGGCTCTACTCGCCGGCGACCTGGCCACCGCCCGGACGCTGACCGGTGTTCCGCTCTCGGAATGGTTCCTCTCCGACGAGGTCGACTGGCTGTGGCGGATGCGACTACTCCAGATCGCCGCCGACCCGTCCGCCGAAGACTGGGTCGTCCGCGCGGCGGTAACGGTGCCCGACGGCGTGGCGGTGGGCACCGGTGGCTTCCACGGACCACCCGACGCCGCCGGCATGGTGGAGATGGGATACGGCACGGACCCGGCGTTCCGCCGGCGTGGTTACGCTCGGGCCATGGTGGCCGCGCTGCTGGAGTGGGCGGCCGCGGAGCCGTCGGCGATCACGGTCCGGGCTACTATCCGCCCGGACAACGAAGCCTCACTGGCCACTATCGCCGGTTTCGGTTTCGTTCACGTCGGCGAGCAGAGGGACGAGCAGGACGACACTGAATACCTTTACGAGCGTCCGGCCCGATCCGCCGGTTGATTCGCCCGACCGCCGCCGGGAGCGCGGCGGCGCGGTCGCAGGCGAGGCCTGTGACGGCGCGGATGGTTTCGGGTGGAGCATCGCGGCCGAACGGCACGCTCGCGGCGTGCGCCTCGGCGAGTAGCTCGACCGCGAGATCGAGCTTGGTGGCGAACCCGACTCGCCCGGTTCAACGGCGGCCGGGCGTATTTCATATCCGTCGAGTTGTCAGCTCGGAAAGACCTTCATGCATGCCGTGGTGCTATAAAAGTCAGCGCCTGACCCGCGAATTGCTACTCTCACATTCCAAAGCCAGCCAGCATCCGTGGAGTAAATCATGAATGTCCCACTTCGTCGCTTGTCAATGGCGCTCTTCTGCGCCGCGGTCATGGTGGCCGGCACCGGCGGTGCGGCCGCGCGCGACAGCCAAGACCGTGGCACAGCCGATGTGCCGGGGAACCCGAGGATCAGTGCGGACGGGTGTGCACACTGCCCGAAGGATCCAGCTCTTCCCGAAACCTCACCGTCGCGATCTTGATCTGGAGTTGATCGGCGACCGAGGGGTCTGCCGCGCCGAGTACGTCCGCCGCGTGCTGCCAGGCGCGGCGGGCCGCGTCGGTGTCACCGGCGGCGTGCAGGGCATCGCCGAGGTCGTTGAGTATGTTGACCTCGCCGTCCCAGTCGCTCATCTCCCGGGTTATCCGTAACGCACGCTCGAAACAGGCGATGGCCTCACGGTCTTGGCCTAGGTGATGGTGTGCGTAGCCCAGGCTGTGCCAGGTGGCCGACTCCGCCAGGCGGTTGCCGAGCTGCTGGTGCAGCACCAGCGCTTGTTCACAGCGGGTGATGCAGCGACGATGGTCGCCGGCTCGGGCGTGGCCCCAGCCGATTGCGTTGAGGGCAAGGGCCTGGCCGGCCAGGTGGTTCACCGCCAGGTACAGGTCGAGCGCCCGCTCAGCGTGGGTGATCGCCTCCTGGTGGCGCTCCTGGGCGAGGAGCAGATCACTCAGGATCCGATGGCCGGTGGCCTGGCTGACCGGATCGTTCCACCTCGCCGACACGTCGATGCTTCGCCGCACATACTCCTCGGCCTCGTCGTACCTGCGCAACCGGGTCAGCGCGATGGCGAGAAGGCGCAGCGCGTGAAACTGACCGGTGGCGTCTGCCAGCCGGTCGGCGGCCTGCAGCGCGACCCGTCCGATCGCGGCGAGATCCGACCATTGCCTGCGTCGTTGCAGGAACGTCCCCAGGACCCAGGCCAGCTGCCAGGCGTGCTGGTCGAACCCCGCGTTGGAGGCGAGGTCGGCGCTGGCGACCAGCACCGGGTACTCGATCGCGAACCAGCTCATCGCCTGGGCTCCGTCGGAGAATTCCTCGACGACGACCGTGTGGAGAGGTGGGGTGAGAGTGATCGGATCGCGGTTGGGGTACAGCAGCCGCTCGCCCGCGTAGGCGCTGTGCAGGTAGTAGTCGAACATCCCGTGCAGAGCCGCTCGCCGATCCGGTTCGGCCGGCCGATCGTCGGCGAGTTCCCCCGCGTAGGCATGCAGCAGGTCGTGCAGCGCGTACCGCCCCGGCCTGTGTTCGGTCAACAGGCTGGCCAAGTCGAGCTCGACCAGCAGCGCACGGACCTGGGCCGGCGACTCGCCGATGAGGCTGGCCGCCGCCGTCGCCGAGAACTCTGGCCGCGGGTGCAGGCCGACCAGCCGGAACAAGCGCGCCGCCGGTTCGGTGAGCGCGGCGTACGACAGCGCGAACACCGAACGGACACGTCCGGTCGGGTCTCCGGCATCGAGTACGGTCAGCCGCTGCCCGGCCCGGTGGAGCTCGGCTGCGATCTCGGCCAGGCGAAAGCCGGTCTGCTGGGCGCGGGCCGCGACGATGTTCAACGCGAGTGGCAGCCGGGCGCACGCCGCGACGATCCGGTCGGCCGCCTCGGGCTCGGCCGAGACGCGGCTGTGGCCGAGCCTTCTGCGGAGCAGGTCATGGGCATCCGCGGGCGAGAGCACGTCGAGGCTGAGCGGGTGCGCACCCTCGGCCGCGACAAGGGAGGTCAGCCGGTTGCGGCTGGTCACCATGGCCAGCGCCGAACGGGTGCCGGGGAGTAGCGGACGGACCTGGTTGGCGTCGCGGGCGTTGTCCAGGAGTACCAGAATCCGCTTGTCGGCCAGCGTGCTCCGGTACAGGGCGGCCCGCGCGTCGAGGCTCGGTGGGATCCGTTCGGGCGGCACGCCGAGGGCGACGAGCAGCGCGTGCACCGCCGCGGTCGGCGATATCGCCCGCCGGTCCGGGTCGAAGCCGCGGAGGTTGATGTAGAGCTGACCGTCGGGGAACTGGTCGGCGACCCGGTGGGCCCAGTGCACGGCCAACGCTGTTTTGCCCACGCCGGCGGAGCCGGACACCGCTGAGATCACTACCGCGCTGGGCGCGCCGGCCGGCAGTTGGGCCAGCAGGTCGTCCAGGCGAGCCAGCTCCTCCGCCCGCCCGGCGAACCAGAAGGCGCTCGCGGGCAGTTGCCGCGGCACCGTGCTCGTACCACCGACGACGACGCCTCCGCCCAGCGGGGCCCGCTGGGCGATGGCGGGGTCGCCGCTGAGGATCTGTTCGTGCACCCGGCGCAGCTGCTCGGTGGGCTCCAGGCCGAGTTCGTCGATGAGATAGCGCCGCGCCTCCTGGAACACCGACAGCGCCTCCGCAGCACGGCCCGTCCGGTACAGCGCGATCATCAGCAGGCTCCACACCCGCTCGCGCAGCGGATGTTCGGTGAGCAGGCTGCGCAGCTCCGGGACGAGGTCACGATGCGCGCCTGACTCGAGGTCGAGTTCGATGCGTTCCACGATGGCCTCGACGCGCCACTCTTCATGCCGGTCACGCTCGGCGTCCAGCAGCGGGCTGGACAGGCCCGTGCAGAACGGGCCGCTCCACTGCTCCAGGGCCGCCCGCAAGGCCACGATCGCGCCCGTGAGGTCACCGGCGGCCCGAGCGCGGCGCGCCTTGGCGAGCCCGGTATCGAATCGGCTGAGGTCCAGGTCTTCAGCCGGCACGGCCAGGCGGTAGCCGGCGTCGGTCCACGTGAGCCTGCGCGATTGCGTGCGAGGGGTTCGGGCCGGCTCCAGCACCCGGCGTATCCGGGCGACATGCTTTTGCACCAGGTTTACGGCGTATGCCGGTGGCGCGTCGCCCCACACCGCCGCAATGAGCTGATCCCGGTTGACCGGCCGGTTGGCTCGCGACAGCAGCACGGCGAGGACCACCCGTTGCTGAATCGGACCAAGGTTCAGCTCGCTGTCACCACTCCGCACCCGTAACGGGCCGAGCACCTCGAAACGCATGCAGCCACCCGGATCCGCTAGATTGTTATGGTGCTGGGAGTCTAGTGGACTTCGTCAATGTCTGTCCTTATTAGTTTTCCAAAGTGCGGCAGGCAAAAGGCGTAGCCACCAGTAATCCCGTCTTATCTGAGCGCACCGCAACCAGCATCGATCCCGGCTCGCAGTTACGGCCCGGCTGCCGGCAGGCGTGAGACCACACCCGCGTCCTGCTCGACCGCCGTAACAACGCGGTTCGCCCTTGCCGCTGCTTCCGCCCGTCGACCTCAGCGCCGCCAGCGAGCAGCCGACACACCCCATCATGCACGCGCACGTCGAAGCCCAGCAGCTGTCGCTCGATCTGTCCGTGGGTCAGCCAACCGGGTGTCGACCGTAACCGTCAGGCGGGCCCCGTCGTCGGTGGGATCGCTGAGCCAACGCCGGCGGGTCGCCGCGCGGCTGCGATCGTCCAACGTCGACCCGCTCGCCGGGTCAATCCTCCAGGTATGGCTCCAACGAAGTCCAGCCGGAAGTCCAGCGACTTGTCCAACCGCATCCCGATCCTGGGAACCCAGGGCATACACATCGCTGCGATCGGTGGAGATCCAGCAAGAGGGGGAGCTTCATGGCTGTCTGATCTCCGACGCCGCGGCCGTCGTTGTTGTCGTGGCCGCCGCCGTCCTGCTGGTGCCCGTCGGGCTGCCGGTCCCCATCGGTGCCGGCATGCCCGCATAGCGAGATCGTTCCAGGCTTCTGCCGCAGGGGCTCGATCTTTTCAACCGAGATGGGAGTAGTTGGTTTGTCCAACACTATCGATGTTCCTGTCCGCGCCAATGCGATCGGATCTGATCCGATGGCTGTCGTCGAAGAAATCTCCGCCTGGCTGTCCACACCCGCTGAGGAGGTGGACCGGGAGCTTGCTGGCGAGCTCGACCGGTTGCGACTCGCTGTTTCTGTGATGAACGCCGACGCCGCGGCCGGCGACCGGTACGCCCACTACTGCCAGCAACTCCTTCTGGCCAGGACCTACCAGCTGACCATGCAGATCCCCGAACAGCCGACCGCTGAGGGATCGGTGGTGGTGCACGAGGTGATGCGGCTGCTCGAGACCGCGACGCTGGCCGCCGAGGACGACCGGATCGAGCCGGGCACCCTGGACCAGGCGCCGGCCCAGCCGAAGGCGTACCTGTCCTGGCTCAAAAGGACCGCCCGCGCACACCGGGTGTTCAAGCACCCGTACTACCAGGACTTCATCAAGAACCACGCGACGGTCGACGACCTGCGCAATTACGTGATGCAGGAGTCGGTGGTCGACGGCCGCTTCGACGACCTGCTGGCGATGATGCAGGTGGGCACCAGCGGCGGCGCCAAGATGGAGATTGCCACCAACTTCTGGGACGAGATGGGCAATGGCAACCAGGCTGAGGTCCACACCCACCTGTTCAACAAGATATTCGAGGTATTCGAGATCACCTCGGCCGAACTGGAGACCGGGCTCAGCGCGAACGCCCTGCTCAACGGCAACCTGGCGGTTCTACTGAGCCGCTACCGCAACTTCTATGCCGAGGCCGTCGGCTTCCTCGGGATGACCGAGTGGTTGGTGCCCGACCGATTCGTGCAGGTGGTCAAGGCATGGGAGCGGCTCGGCCTGCCCGATGTCGGCATCGTCTACCACCGGCTGCACATCACGATCGACGCGCAGCACGCCGCCGGCTGGTTCCACAACGTGGTGATCCCCGCCGCGTCCTCTCCCGCCATGCGCCGCGGCATCGTGCGCGGCGCCCTGTGGCGGCTGAACTCCTCGTGCCGCTATCTCGACGAGCGAATGCCCAGCACCTACCGCTGACCGCCGCGCACATCCCGCCAAGAACACACAGGAAGGCCAGACGTTCCATGCCACTGAACCACCAGCACTTCACCGTGATCGACCTGCCGGCGCCACCGGTGGACGTCCTGCACAGCTATGACCGCTGCCCGGTCGACGACTACATGGGTAATGGCACCCGCTTCAAGCGGTTCTCCCAGTACCGGATGCATTGGGAGCAGGACCAGGGCTGGGACTTCGAGCTGCTGCCGCACCGGGACTACACCACGTTCACCAAGTTCAACCGGGTGGCCGGCGGTATCCGTCGGATCTACCAACCGATCGAGGCGGACTTCACCAGGATGATCGCCGCCGGCGCCGCAGCCTTCCCGCTGGACACCAGCGAGAGCTGGCAGATCAACGTGCACCAGAACCGGACGCGGGCCGAGGCTGATCGGGTGGGCCCGCTGACCCCGGAGGGCGTGCACCACGACGGCCACGAGTTCGTGATGATCGCCGTGCTGCGGCGCCACAACGTCGCCGGCGCCGAGACCCGGCTGTGGTACGACGGCGCCGAAGCGCCGTTCTGGAGCGGCACCCTCGACGCCGGGCAGGCGGTGCTGCTGGACGACCGGGCGATCGCGCACGACGTGACCGACGTCGAATCCGCGGATGGCGGCCCGGCGCACCGCGACATCGTGATCGTGGCGTTCTCCCGCTGGCAGGAGAAATGGTACGGCGACGAGCACGACCAGGCGGCGTTGGCCGAGTCCGGGGTCACTGGCAGCTGAGCACTGTGGATTCCCGCCAGCGCACTGTCCTTAGTGCACGGTGCCGCAGGTTGGGCCCGGCCGTGATGAGGGATTGACGAGATGACTCACTTCACCAAATACCAGGCCCTTGGTAACGACTATGTGGTGATCGACCCGAGGGACGCCGCCTTCGAGCCGACCGGACAGGACGCCCTGCTGCTGTGCGACCGGAATTTCGGGATCGGCGCTGACGGGGTGCTCTTCGGCCCGATCGGCCCGGTGCATGCGAGCCGACCAGTGCGGCTGCGGATCTTCAACTCTGACGGCAGCGAGTGCGAGAAGAGCGGCAACGGCATCCGGATATTCGCCCTGCACGTGGCCGCGCGGCACCTGCCCGGAGTGCGGGAGTTCACCGTGCGCACCTTGGGCGGCGACTCGTCGGTGCGCATCGTCGACCAGTCGGCCGGCGTCGTCAGCGTCGGCATGGGCGGGCCGTGTTTCGACGCCGCAGCGGTGCCGATGCTCGGCATCACCGGGCTCGCCGTCGAGCAACCGCTGCTCGTCGACGGCCGGCAGCTGACGGTGACCGCCCTCAACCTGGGCAACCCGCACGCCGTGGTGCTCACTGAGCACCCGACCCGCGAGCTTGCCTGCGCGCTCGGACCCTTGATCGCCGAGCACGGGCGCTTCCCGACGAGGACCAACGTTCAGTTCCTGCGGGTGCTGGACCGCCGGACGATCCAGATTGAGGTCTGGGAGCGCGGGGCCGGCTACACGCTGGCCTCGGGCAGCAGCGGCTGCGCGGCGACCGCGGTGGCGCACCGGCTCGGCCAGGTTGACACCGGCGTTGAGATCACCGTGCGGATGGCCGGCGGGGAGATCGGCGTGACCGTGGCACCGGACGGCACGGTGACCATGACCGGCAGCGCCGAGCACGTGCTGAGCGGCACGCTGGCTGCCGCGCTAGTCGCCCGGCTCGGCAACCACGCCGATCAAGACGCCGCGGTACCGCACTCTGAGCCCGCAGGGGTGCGGGCATGAGCACCGGGATCAGCACCGAGTACCCGATGCGGCGGTGGGTGTTCGAGGACGCCGCCGGCCGGTACGACATCGACCTCGGTGACAGCAACGTGCAGTGCCGGCGACTGGCGTCGCTCGCCGTCCCGGCCGACATCGAGCTGAACTACGGCATGGACCGGGGAACTCAGCGGCTCCGCGAGCTGATCGCCGAGCAGTACGGCGACCGGGCCGACTCGGTGACGGTGACGCACGGGGCGCAGGAGGCGCTGTACCTCCTGTACAACGTGCTGCTGCGGCCGGGCGACCAGGTGATCACCTTCCGGCCGGGCTGGCCGCAGTCCTGGGCCGTGCCCACCCTGCTGTCCGCCCAGGTGGACGTGCTCGACCTGAGCGGCGATTTCACCATCGACGTGGACGCGGTGCGGGCCGCAGCCCGCCCGAACCTGCGGTTGGTGGTGGTGAACACACCGTGTAACCCGACCGGGAGGCGGGCCGGGCAGCACGAGCTGGCCGCCCTCGCCGACCTGGTCGCCGAGACCGGCGGGTACCTGCTGCTGGACGAGGAGTACTCGCTGGATCTGGCCTCCTCGGCCGCGGTTGGCAACGACCGGGTGCTCTCGGTTTCCAGCCTGTCCAAGGTCTACGGCCTGCCCGGGCTGCGGGTGGGCTGGTTGTACGGGCCGCCCACCGTGGTCGCCGCGTGCGCCGAGCGCAAGCACCTGACGTCCATCTCGAACTCGGTGCTTTGCGAGGCGCTGGCGTGCGAGGTGCTCGCCGATCGCCAGTTCTACGCCACCGAGTACCACCGGCTGACCGGCGGCGGCCTACGGCTGCTGCGCGACTGGGTGGCGCGGCACCCCGGCAAGCTGCATCTCTTGCCTCCCGACGGGACTCCGTTCGCATGGTTGCAACTGACCACAGGGGAGTCTGCCTTGTCGTTCTGCCGTCGAGTGCTCGACGCCGGTGTACTGCTGATGCCGGCCGAGACGCTCGGCGGCGAGGGCGGCGTGCGGCTGTGCTTCGCCCGTGAGCAGCGAGAACTGGCCGAAGGGCTGCGTCGCATCGACGCCGTACTGCAGTCGGTTCCGGTCGACCGGGATCCCCCAACCACGATGTCGCCGAACAAAGGCCCGGGCCGAATGGAGTACGTGAGCAGATGAGAACCGCCAACGGAGCGCGGGCGCTCGACCGAGCCGTGGCCGCCGAGCCGACCCGGCTTCCGCTGTCCTTCGGTCAGGAGCAGCTGTGGTTTCTTCGCCAGCTGAGTCCCGATGAGATCGTCTACAACCTGGGATTCGCCTACCGGCTGCGCGGGGCGCTGGACGTCGGCGTGCTGCACGCCAGCCTCAGCCGGGTGGTGAACCGGCACGACATGCTGCGGTCCACGTTCGACACCGAGGACGGCAGCCCGTACCAGGTGATCGGCCCGTGCCGCGAGGTCGAGCTGATCGTGACCGACCTGAGCGACCTGCCGGCCGTTGAGCGCGAGCAGGCGCTCCAGGACGCACTGGACGCCGAGAGCCGCACCCCGTTCGACCTGACACAGCCGCTGTACCGCTTCAGGCTCTGGCGGCTGCGCGGCGACGAGTACGTGTTCTGGCTCGGCTGGCACCACATCGTGATCGACGGCTGGTCGTCGGGTTCGGTGATCGCCGAGCTGACGGCCACGTACCGGGCGCTACTCGCCGGATCCGAGCCGGCGCTGCCGCAGCCGGTGATGAGCTACGCCGAGCACATCGCGCAGCAGCGCGAGCGGCTCTCCGGCAAGGCGCTGGAGGAGGAGCTGCGGTACTGGGAGCAGTCGCTCGCCGGGCTGCCGGTGCTGGAGCTGCCGACCGACCGGCTGCGCCCCACGGTGCCCAGCGGTCGCGGCGACATGCTCAGCGTGGACTGCGACCCGGAGCTGCTGGCCAGCCTGCGCGAGCTCGCCAAGCAGCACGGTGTGTCGCTGTTCATGGTGCTCACCGCCGCGGTGACCATCGTGCTGGCGCGCTACACCGGCGAGGAGGACATCCCGCTCGGGGTGCCGATGCTGGGCCGGGTCGACCCGGACCTGGAGGACCTGGTCGGCATGTTCATCAACATGGTGGTTCTGCGCACCAGCCTGGCCGGCGACCCGACCTTCGCCGAGCTGTTGGAACGCATCGCCGACGCCAATCTCGATCTCTACGAGCACCAGGAGATCCCGCTGGAGATGGTAGTGCAGCGGGTGCAGCCGATCCGCGATCCCAGCCGCAACCCGCTGTTCCAGGTGTCGGTGCAGGTTCTCGGCGACAGCATGTCCGGAGCGGGCTTCCAGCTACCCGGCACCGAGTCCGAGCGGGTGAAGCTCGGCTCGGAGCTGGCCATGTTCGACCTAGTGATCAACTTCTGGGAGTCGGCGGACAGCCTACGGCTGGACATCGGCTACGCCACCGACCTGTTCGACCGCTGGCGGATCGAAGGGCTGGCGGACCACATCCAGACCGCGCTCAGCGCGGTCGCTGCCGAGCCGTCCCTGCGAGTGTGGCAGGTGCCGATGCTGTCCGAGGTCGAGCGGTCCCGGATCCTGGCGGCCGGCCGCGGTGAGGTCGTCGAGTATCCCCACGACGCCGTGCACGTCACCGTCGCGGAGGTGGCCAGGGCCAAACCGGACACGGTGGCGCTGGTCTGCCGCAACGTCGAGATGACGTATGCCGAGTTGGACCGGCGGGCCGACCTGGTGGCCCGGCTGGTGCGCTCGCACGGCATCGAGCACGAGGACATCGTGGCCATCGCGATGGACCGCGACCTGGACGCGCTGGTCGCCATGCTCGGCGTGCTCAAGGCCGGTGCGGCGTTCACCATGCTCGACCCGAGCCACCCGGCCAAGCGGCTGGATTACATGCTGCACGACACCGCCACCCGGCTGCTGCTCACCCGCACCAGGCACCTGCCGCAGCTCCCACCGGCCAGCGGCTGGGCCGTCGTGCCGCTGGACGCCGAGTGGGACTCTATCGAGGCCATCCCCGCCGGCCGGCCACTGGCCGAGTGGGCCACCGGCCGGTCGCTTGCCTACGTGCTCTACACCTCCGGCTCGACCGGCCAGCCCAAGGGCGTCATGGTTGATCACCGCGATCTCCAATGCTTCCTGCAGGCGTACCGGCGGACGTTCGACTTCGGCGCCGGTTCCCGGATGCTGCAGCTGCCCGCGCTGACCTTCGACATGTCCATCGGCGAAATCTTCACCGGCCTCACCGTGGGCGCGACGTTGGTACTGGTGTCGCCGGAGGAAGGGCTGTCGCCGGACGCACTGAGCCGGCTGATGCGCGACCAGCGGGTGACCTACGCCGGCCTGTCGCCGGCCATCCTGTCGGTGCTCGATCCCGACCCGTACCCCGACCTGCGCGGGGTGATGAGCGGTGCCGACGCGGTGCCGGCCGAGATGGTCAACAAGTGGAATCTGCCCGGCCGGATCTTCGTGGACCTCTACGGTCCGACCGAGGCCACGGTGGCCTGCACCGAGTACGTCTGCGAGCAGGTGGACTGGCGTACCCCGCCGCCGATCGGCCACCCGGAACTGAACCGGCTGGTGTACGTCGTGGACCGGGCCGGCAACCTCACCCCGCCGGGCATCGCCGGTGAACTGCTGATCGGCGGCGACGACGGGCTGGCCCGCGGCTACCTCAACCAGCCTGAGCTGACCGCGGAGACGTTCATCCCCGACCCGTTCCGGCCGGCCGGCCGGGTGTACCGCAGCGGCGACCTGGTGCGCTGGCGGCCGGACCTGGAGCTGGAATTCCTCGGTCGCATCGATCACCAGGTGAAGCTGCGTGGGCTGCGCATCGAGCTCGGCGAGATCGAGTCGGCGCTGCAGCTGCACCCGCAGGTGCGGATGGCCGTGGTGCTACTGCGGCCGGACTCGCGCGGCGAGAAGCAGTTGGTCGGCTACGTGACCGCCGAGTCCGAGCCGGCGCCGAGCATCGCCGAGCTCAAGCGGCACCTCGGCGAGCAGGTCCCGGAATACATGGTGCCCACGGCCTGGGTGGTGCTCGACGAGTTCCCGCTGACCACGGCCCGCAAGATCGACCGCAAGGCACTACCGGCACCGGTGGAGCAGAACGAGCCGGCGGACGCTGAGTTCGTACCGCCGCAGACCCCGACCGAGGCCGGCGTCTGCGAGATCTTCGCCGAGGTGCTGGCGCTGCCACGAGTGGGCTCGCTGGACAACTTCTTCGAACTCGGCGGCAACTCGCTGCAAGCCATGCGGGCGGTCAGCCGGATCAACAAGAAGTTCCGAGTCAAGATCAATGTCCGGATGCTCTACGGCAGGTCAGCGGTGAACGCGATCGCCGCCAAGATAGCGGACATGATCGATGCCTGACTCGCTGCCGGACACGATCGTAACGATGCGGGAGACGGGTACGCGCACGCCGCTGTTCTGCGTGCACCCCGTTTCCGGTTCGGCGTATTCCTACCTCGGGCTGGCCGGGCTACTCGGCGACGACCAGCCGGTGTACGGCTTCGAGGCGCCCGGCTACGACGACGATCGCCCGCCCGCCCGCACCCTGACGGAGTTGTCCGAGTATTACGTGTCGCTGCTGTGCACGCACTGGCCGGGCCGGCCGGTGACCTTGCTCGGCTGGTCGCTCGGCGGGGTGGTGGCCTACGACATGGCGCAGCAGCTGGCCGCGGCAGGGGTCGCCGTGCCGGCGCTCGTGCTAGTCGACGTCCATGTGCCGTATCGGGCGCCGCTGCCGCCGGAGAAGGCGATGCTGCTGAAGTTCCTGCACGATCTGACGGCGGTGGCACATACCTCGACCGACGCCGCGACCTCGTCGACCCCCTTGGCCGGCGAGCTCGACGCGATAGTGGGGCCGCAACCCGCGGACGCCGACCCGGCGGCGGTCTTCGACGCGATCGAATGCGCGGCGATCCTGCCCGAGGAGGTGGACGCCGAGCTGCTCCTGCAGCGCTACCGCATCTTCCGGGCGCACGTGGCCGCGCTGTTCGACTTCGAGGTGCGCACGCCGTATCACGGGCCGGTGACCCATATCAGGGCCGCCAAGTCACCCGATGATGAGATGCGTTGGGAGCGGGTGGCACCGGACCTGCGCAAGTACACCCTCGAGGGCGACCACCATTCCATCTGGACCGGGAACGGCCTGTCAACCATCGCCGGCATTGTCGCGGGCCTGCAGCGATGAGCTCCACGCGGTCTCGTGGCGCGCTGTGGCGCAACCCGGACTTTCTCAAGTTCTGGGCTGGCGAGACGCTGTCGCTTTACGGCACGCAGGTCACCACGCTGGCGCTACCGCTGACCGCGGTGCTGGTCTTCGATGCCGGTCCCGAGCAGGTCGGGTTCCTGCGATTCATGCAGCTGGCACCGTACCCGGCCTTCGCGCTGCTGTTCGGCGTGTGGGTGGACCGGGTGCGGCGGCGGCCGTTGATGCTCGGCGCCAATTCGGTGCGGGCAGTGCTCATCGGGCTGGTGCCGGTGCTGGCCGGGATGGACAGGCTCACGCAGCCGGTGCTGCTGGTGCTGGCGTTCGGCATCGGCGTGGCGTCGGTGCTGTTCGATGTCAGCTGGATGTCATACCTGCCGGGCCTGCTCCGCGACAGGAAGTACCTGGTGGAGGCCAACTCCAAGCTGTCGATCACCGCCAGTTCCGCAGATGCTGCCGGGCCCGGCCTCGCCGGCGTGCTGATCAGTGCGCTCACCGCGCCGGTGGCGATGGTTGTCGACGCGGTGAGCTATCTGGTCTCGGTGGTGTTGCTGGCCGCCATCCCCACCAGGGAGCCGGCGCCCTCATCGGCCGCGGCCCGGCGACATCTGCTGGCCGAACTGGCCGGCGGCCTGCGGTGGGTGTTCGGCAACAGTTACCTGCGGTCGATCGCCTTCGTCGGCGCCTTCTGCAACTTCTTCACCATGGCCACGTCGACGATGTTCATCGTCTATGCGGTGCGCGATGGCGGCCTGTCCCCGGCGCAATTGGGCGTGGTCTTCTCGCTCGGCGCGGTCGGCGGGCTGCTCGGCTCCCTGGTGTCCGGCCGGCTGCTCGCCCGCTACCCGCCCGGCCAGGTCTACTTCTGGTCGCTGGCCGGGACGTTCATCGGCCCGGTGCTGATCCCACTGGCCGCCGGGCCACAATGGCTGGTTCTCGGTCTGTTCGTGGCTTCGTTCTTTATCGCCTACGGCGGGCTCGCGGTGTCCAACGTGCTGATCGTGAGCCTTCGGCAGACGGTGACACCGCCGCACCTGATGGGCCGGATGAACGCGGCCATTCGCACCTTGCTGTTCGGCGGCGGTGCTCTCGGCGGCCCGGTCAGCGGACTGCTGGCCGGCGCCGTCGGCCTGCGCCCCGCGTTGTGGACCGTCGGTGCCGCCGCGGTGCTGATGCTGCTGCCGGTGCTGCTTTCCCCGGTCAGCCGACTGACGGCAATGCCGGAAACCCGATCCAAGGCACCACTCAATCCGATCCCCGAGCGTACGAGGGAGTGACACCGAAAATGGTTCAACGAGGACGGGTGCTCGCCGCAGCACTATCAGTGGCGTCCGGGCTGGCGATGGCAGGCTCGGCACCGGACGGGGCGGCGGCCGGAGCGGCACCCACCACCGGGCCGGTGGCCTACACTGTGCTGCTCGCCGATGGTGGTCGGCATGATGCTGCACTGGCCGCCATCCGCGCAGCCCAGGGCACAGTGCTGCGTGAGAACCGCGCGCTCGGGCTGGTCGTGGCGCAGAGCTCGGCCGCCGATTTTGCCGAGCGCGTAGTGGCACCGGGGGTGCTCGGTGCGGCCCGCAGCCGGGCACTCAGCAGCAGCGGGGGCAGCGTCGGCAGCGACCTCGGCGTCGGGGCCACGGTCGCCGACGTGACCGGCTACAGCCCAGCCGGTCCGTCCCGAGCCGGTGCCGGCACGGCCGCGGTTGGGATGGACCCGCTGGACGCCAAGCTCTGGGGCCTGCGGATGGTGCGTGCCGACAAGGCCCGCGAGCGTCAGCCGGGCGACCACCGGGTAAGGGTCGGTGTGATCGACTCCGGGATCGACGCCACCCACCGTGACCTGGCCACGAACGTCGACCTGGCCGCGTCGCGCAACTTCGTGGCCGACATCCCGAACGACGTGAACGGCGTGGTGATCGACGGGCCGTGCGAGTTCGCCGGCTGTGTGGACCCGCCCGGGTACGACGACTACGGCCACGGCACCCACGTCGCCGGAACGATCGCTGCCGCCGCCAACGGGTCCGGCACCTCCGGCGTGGCGCCCGGTGTCACGCTCGTGGACATCAGGGCCACCCAGGACAGCGGCTGGACTTTCCTGCAGCCTTTCCTCGACGCCCTGACCTACGGCGCGGACATCGGGCTCAACGTGATCAACCTGCCGTTCAACATCGACCCGTGGCTCTACAACTGCCCGGACAACCCCGCCGACACGCCCGCGCAGCAGCTCGAACAGCGCATCACGATCGAGGCGGTGAACCGCGCGCTTGATTACGCGCACCGCAAGGGCATTACCCTGATTTCGCCGATCGGCTTCTCCCACGACGACCTCGGAAAACCCAATCCGGACGCGTTCAGCCCGAACTTCCCGGCCAACTCTGCCTACACCCGGCAGATCGACGGCGCCAGCTGTGCGGCCATGCCCATCGAAGGGCGCCACGTGATCGGCGTCAGCGGCCTCGGGCCGTCGGGGGGCAAAGCCGACTACTCCAACTACGGTCTCCCCGAGGTCGAGCTCGGCGGCCCCGGCGGCTTCCGCAAAGACGGGCTGGGCACCCCTTCATTCGGTGCCAGGGAAAATCAGATCCTGTCGACGTACTCCCGCGCCGCAGCCACCGGCAAGGGCTGGCTGACTCCGGAGGGCGACATCACTCCGCTCGGCGATGCGCAGGGGATGCTC
Source organism: Actinoplanes sp. ATCC 53533 (assembly GCF_003947245.1). Taxonomy (NCBI): domain Bacteria; kingdom Bacillati; phylum Actinomycetota; class Actinomycetes; order Micromonosporales; family Micromonosporaceae; genus Actinoplanes; species Actinoplanes sp. ATCC 53533. The sequence goes on from NZ_QHHV01000077.1 coordinate 16,532, forward strand.
AGAGATTGCACCCAGGACGGCACCTGCTCGTTCTTCCGCTGGGCCGAGAGCACCAGCCGGGCCGCCCAC